>WLOB01000054.1 GCA_009699505.1 Actinomycetota bacterium
ACCGTGCGCTACAGTTCCCGCTCGCGATGCAGGTCGCGACGCCACGCGGATGTGGCGGAATTGGTAGACGCGCGGCGTTCAGGTCGCCGTGGGGGCAACCCCGTGGAGGTTCGAGTCCTCTCATCCGCACCTGCAGGAAGGCCCCGCTCACGCGGGGCCTTCCGTCTTTCCGGGGTCGTGCGGCCCGCGGCGTCCTCCGGGCGCAGCGGCCCGGTCAGCGGGCGGTCCAGCGGCCGACGTTGAAGCCGGCAACGCCGTCGGGTCGCTCGAGCCGCCGCTCGATCGGGTCCCAGAGGTCCGCGCCGCCCCGCGCCCGCGGGATCTGCCAGAGCCGGTGCAGGGCGTCGGCGCTCAGTCCGCGGACGTAGTCCCGGTCGACGGGACGTCCGTCGGCGACCCGCGCGGCGGCGGATGCGGCGATCCGGCCGTCCGGGTTGACCAGCGAGAACGCGAGGACCCCGGCGAGGCAGAGCAGCAGCACGAGACGGGGCGCGCGGTCGGCGACCGCGCGGGAGGCGCCCGCGGCGAGCACGAGGCAGAGGACCAGCCCGAGCAGCAGGACGACCGCCCGCCCGCCGAGCCGGACGCGGGTCAGGCCGTACGCCTCCGTGACGAGACCCAGACGCAGGTGCGCGCTCAGCAGGACCACGACGGTCAGGACGCAGAGCGCGGCCAGGAGCGCCCGCACCGCGCTGTCGGGCGTCCGCGCGGCCACGCCGACGACGCCGAGCGTCAGGAGCGCGACGACCACGAGCTGCACGAAGCCCTCCCGGGCGTAGGTCCCGTACCCGAGGCCCGCCGTGGCCTGCACGTGCGGGTCGCCCCCGAAGAGGATCGGACCCTGCACCACGACGAACGCGGCGAAGAGCCCGACGAGCGCGGCGACCGCGATGCGCAGCTCCGTCGCACCGAAGCGGACCCACGGCCGGAAGGGCCCGACCGGCCGCGCCGTCGCGCCGGCCCGGACGAGCGCCCCGGTGACGCCGCAGACCAGCAGCGCCAGGAGTCCGCGCCGGGCGAGGGCGGCCGGATCGCCCCCGACGTCGAGCAGGCGCTCGCCGGCGTCCGCGAAGGCGGGGTCCGCCCAGGCGAAGAGCCCGCCGAAGCCGGCGACGAGGATCCCGGCGAGCCCGAGTCCGCGCGCCGCGGCGGCCCAGCCGGTCGATCCGGCCTCGGGGGCGTGGAGGCGGCCGGCCTCCACCACCGCGCGCGTCCCCCCGCCCAGCCGCAGCGGTGCGACGAGCACCCGGGCGAGCGCCGGCCACCGGTTCGGCGGGGCGACGGCGGCGGCGCCGGCCACCAGGGCCGCGGCCACGGTGATCGCGACGACCCATCCCGCGTCGCGCAGCGTGGGCTGCAGCGCCAGCAGGACGCCGACGGTCAGCGCCGACCGGTCGACCCGTCGTGGCGCTGCGGAGACCGCGGCGGCGAGCGCGAGCAGCAGGACGACCGAGACCGCGAGCCCGATCCGCTGGCCGGCGACGACGAGCGCGGCGGTCGTCGTGGCCGCGAGGGTCAGGAGCAGGGTGTTCTTCGACATGCGACGTCCTCCTCGGACGGGCTGGTGTTCGACGTGGGCGCCTGCCCGGCGGGCAGGGCGATGGGCGGCCCGCGGTCGCGGGTCGTCGGGATGGACGGGCGGCGGCGGCCGCCGGCCCGGGGGTGCTCCGACGGGGCCGTGCCGCGGGATGCGGCGGGCCGCGGGCTCAGGGCAGGTCGAGCACGATGCGGCACCCGCGGGGCGTCGAGGCCTCGGCGCGAACCGTGCCGCCGTGGAGCTCCGCGATCGAGCGGACGATCGCCAGACCGAGGCCCGAGCCGGCGGCGGAGCGCGAGCGGTCGGCGCGGGCGAAGCGCTCGAAGATCCGCTCCTCGTCGCCGCCACGGAGGCCCGGGCCCCGGTCCTCGACCTCGACGTGCAGGCCGCCGTCCGGCGTCCCGCGAGCCCGGACCGCGACGGGGGCGCCGGGGGCGTGGCACCGGGCGTTCCCCAGCAGGTTGACCAGCACCTGGGCCAGTCGCCCGGGGTCGACGGTCGCCGTCAGGCCGTCCGGGACGTCGACCGCGACCCGGGGGCGCGGACGCCCGCGGTCCCCGTCGGCGGAGGCCGGCGACCCGTCGCCCGTGCCCGCGGAGACCGTGCCCGCGTCGCCCCGGCCCACCTCGACGACGTCGTGGCCCGTGGCCGCGGCGGCCTCCACCACGAGGTCCCGCACCGCGACCTCCCGCCGGTGCAGCGCGGCGGCCCCGCCCTCGAGCTGCGAGAGGTCGAGCAGCCGGTCGGCCAGGTCGCCCAGCCGTCGGACCTGCGCGAGGAGCGCCGCCGGGTCCGCCGGCTCGACGCCGTCCACCGCGTTCTCGAGGACGGCGCGCAGGGCACTGATGGGCGTGCGGAGCTCGTGGGCGGCGTCCGCGACGAGGTCGCGTCGGACGCGGTCCGTCCGCTCGAGGTCCTCGGCCATGCGGTTGAAGGCGCGGGTCAGCTCGGCCAGCTCGTCCCAGCCCGTGACGGGCACCCGGACGCCGTGCTCGCCGGCGGCCACCCGGGTCGCCGCGTGCTGCAGGCGACGGACCGGCGCGACGGTCCCGCGGGCGACGACCTGCACGGTGCCGAGCGACAGCACGACGGCGGCGAGCGCGCCCCAGCGCAGCCGCACGTCGAGCGCCCCGGCGACGAGCATCGTGACGAGGGTGACCCCGATCGCGAGGACGATCAGCAGGCCGAGGCGCAGCTTGAGCGACCGGACGTGGTCGAGCGGACGGGTCACGACGGGTCCCCGAGGGCGTACCCGTGGCCCGTGACGGTGCGCACCACGCCGGGACCGAGCTTCCGCCGCAGCGCCGCGACGTGGGAGTCGACGGTGCGGGTCGAGCCGCCGGAGCGCCACTCCCAGACCTCGGCCAGCAGCTCGTCGCGCGAGAACGCCCGCCCCGGGCGCGTCGCGAGGGCCGCGAGCAGGTCGAGCTCGGTGGGGGTCAGCGGCACCTCGGTGCCGTCGCGCAGGAGCCGGCGGCCCTCGAGGTCCAGCACGTCGTCGCCCAGGGCGATCCGCGCGGGCGCCGTGACGTCGGCGGACCGGGCGGTGCGCCGGAGGACCGCGTGGATCCGCGCGACGAGCTCGCGGGGGCTGAACGGCTTGGTGACGTAGTCGTCCGCGCCGACGCCGAGGCCGACGAGGACGTCCGTCTCGGCGTCCATCGCGGTCAGGAAGACGACCGGCACGGGGCGGTCGGCCTGGATCCGGCGGCACGCCTCGACCCCGTCGAAGCCGGGCAGCATGCGGTCGAGGACCACGAGGTCGGGGGCCAGCCGGGCGCAGGCCGCGACGCCGTCGGGTCCGGTGCCGGCCACCTCGACGTCGAACCCCTCGGACCGCAGGCGTGCGGCGATCGCGCCGGCGATCGTCGCCTCGTCCTCCACCACCACGATCGTCCGCCGGCTCATCGGAGGCGAGACTACGGGCCCTCCCGTCGGCCGCGGGTGCGCAGGACGTGCGGATCCTGTGCAGATCCGCGCCCGGCGTCAGCCGCCGGCGAGGACGACGTCGAAGCCCTCGGCGCGCAGCACCTCGACGACGACGTCGCGGTGGTCGCCCTGCAGCTCGATGACGCCGTCCTTCGACGAGCCGCCCACGCCGCAGCGCTTCTTCAGGCGACCCGCGAGCTCGCGCAGGGCGTCCTCGCCGAGCGGCACGCCGGAGACGGTGGTCGCCGTCTTGCCGCGGCGACCCGCGGTCTCCCGCCGGACCTTCACGCGGCCGCCCGGCTCCGGGGCCCGGGAGGACGGGGAGCCGCCGGCGCCGCCCTTCCCGGCCTTCTTCCCGCCCTTGCGGCCGCCCCCGGGACCCTCGCGCCGACGGACGTCGCCCCCGTCGCTCGAATACACGAGGTCCTCGTCGCGTCGCGGGATCCTGGGCATGCCCGGCACGCTAGCCCACCGCGATCGGGCCGGACGGGTGCCCGCACCCCGGGTGCGATGATCGACGGGATGCCCGGCCCCCGCGACGACGACGAGCCCACCGGGTTCGGCGCGCGTCGGGGCTGGCGCGCACCGAAGGGCGCGGGCTCGCCCGCGGGGCGCCGCCGGAAGCGCCGCGGCCCCTCCTCCGGGCGGCCGCCGGTCGGCCCGGACCCCGTCCCGCCCCGGCCGTCCGACGTGGCGGCCCGCCTGGCCCGGCTGGCCGGCCTGTCCGCGGAGGACGCCGCCGATCTCGCGGCCACCGACCTGCCGGCGGCGGGTGCGCCCGACGTCGTGCCGGGCGGTCTGCGGGCGCTGGGTGGGCTCGTGCGGGCGGCGCGCGACACCGCGCGGGCGGCCGACGACCGCGCGGACCAGACCGAGGAGCGCCGGGCGCGCGACGTGTCCCGCGCGCAGGGGCGGATCCGCCGCGCCGAGGAGCGCGAGGGCCGCCAGGCGTCGAAGGCCGCGGCGGAGCAGGGCGAGCGCCAGCGCCTGTCCGGGGAGCTCGAGCGGGCGCACGCGCGGCTGTCGCAGGTCGCCGCGGAGCGCGACCGGCTGCGGGAGCTCGCGGACGCCGACCGGCAGGCGGGCCCGACGGACCGCGACGACGCCGCGGTCGCGGGGCTCCTCGCGCGCGTGTCGGACCTCGAGGCGCAGCTCGTCGACCGGGCCGTCGCGCTCGAGGGCCTGACGGACGCGCTCGAGGTCGCCCAGGCCGAGCGGGAGCACCTGCGGGGCGCGGCCCGTCGGCTGCGGCGCCTGGCGCTCGAGGCCGGCTCGACGGACGTGGACCTCGTGGACCCGGAGGACCACGGGCCCCTCGCCGTCGACGACCTCCCCGATGTCCGCACCGTCCTGGCCGCCGTCGAGCTGGCGGCCGCCCACGCGGAGCACCTCGTCTACACGGACCGCGCGTTCTCGACCGCCCGGACGGCGCCCTACGACGAGCCGCGCAAGCTCCTGCGCGACCTCGTGGCCCTCGACCGCGTCGCCGCCGCGTGGGCGGTCGAGGGCGGCATCGGCCGGCCGATCCGCGACGTCGCCCTGGCGCAGCAGCTCGACTGGGCCGACGACGTGTCGATCACCGCCCGCAACCAGAACGCGCGGGAGTACCGGTTCACGCACGCGGGCCGGCCGCTGTGGGCGGGGCCGCACGTGCGGGTGGCCACGGGACGGGGCCTCCAGCGCACCTGTCGCGTGTACCTCGCGCTCGTGAAGGGCACGGAGCCCGACCTCGCCGGACTGCCCCGCGGGGTCTACGTCGGGCCGGTCGGCCGCCACCTGAGCGACTCCACCAGCGGCTGAGCGGTCGGCGCCCGAGGGTCGCGGCAGGGCGGGGCGCGCGCGGCCCGGGCACTGCGGCCGGCGGCGCCCCGGGTGGCCCGGGCGGCCGGAACGGGGGCCGAGTCCGGGGCAGGGGCACGGCAGCCCCGGCCCGCCGGTCAGCGCCCGGCCCGTGCGGCGCGGCGCAGCGCGATGTTGCGCCGGGCGGCCTCGCGCCAGGGGACGGGCACCGCGCCCAGGGCGATCGCCCGCTCGCGGCCCTCGCGGGTGAGGTCGTAGTGGTCGTGCCACGGCCGGCCCGGCTTGGACTGGAACCAGGCGCGCCGGAGCCCGAGGCGCTCCGCGAAGGCGTGCAGCTCCTCCGTGCTCCCGGCCTGCAGGTGGCCCCCGCCGCTCCACCGGCCCCAGTCGCCCTCGACGAAGCCGTCGTCCACCCAGACCGTCACGACGACCGATCATGCCGGACGGACGTCCGGGCCACGGACGCGCGGCCGCCGGTCCCGGGCACCCGAGGCCCCGGACGTCGCCCGGCCGTCAGGCCTGCACGGGGACCCGGTCGGGCCCGACCGGGGGCGGCGGCCGCCGGAGGTCAGCGCGAGCGGACGCGGTGCGACCAGACGGACGGCTGGAACCGGCTGATGCGTCCCGGCCCCTCGCCCTGCTCGTCGTTCCCGGCCGCGCGGCGCCACGACGGACCGGCGATCTCGACGGGCCCCTCGGCGGCGAGGGCCGCGAACGGGGTCGCCTCGCGGGCACCGAGCGTGCCCTCCAGGCCGTCGCCGGCACGGCGCCGTCGGGGGATGCGGCGGACGAGCTCGGACGCGCCGGCGCTGCGCCGGCGCGTGGACTCGCGGCACCAGGCCACCCCGTCGAGGGCCAGCTGCGGCAGCGGGCGGCGGACCGCGTCGTCGTCGTCGGCCGCGTCGACGTCCGGCGTCGCGATCACGCGGCCCGCGGGCACCACGGACGTCGACGGCACCGGGCTCGCGGCGGGCGTCGTCGCCGGGGCCGCGACCGGGGCGGTGGACGACGCGCCGCCGGTGAGCGCGTCGCACGCCATGACGGCGTCGCGCCCGCGCCGGGCGCCGGCGCGCAGGGCGTCCGGGTCGGTCTCGAGTCGGCCGACCATGGGGCCCGCCGGAGCGATCACGAGCGCGCGGCCGGCCTCGGCGAGGTCGCTCAGCAGCGTCGCGTCGTCGAACGGCGAGGTGCCGTCCGTGACCATCGAGGCGGCCAGGCGCGGGTCCCAGCGCGTCAGGAGGCGCTCCTCGAAGGACCGCTGGACGACCCCGGCCCGCGAGAACGCCGGCGTGGGCCGCGTCGACAGCACCACGAGGTGGGTGGCCCCGAGCGCCAGCGGGGTGCGGCACGGGATCGGCTCGTGCAGCAGCGGGTCGCACCAGGCGTGCTCGCCCTGGACGACGGGCGGGCCGCCGAAGACGGGCACCCGGCACGACGCACGGAGCCGGTCGAAGAGGCCCTGGCGGTCCTGCGGGTCGGGCATCGCGACGACGCGCTGCTCCGCCAGGTCGTAGGCCAGCGCGTGGAACGTCGGGCGGCTGCGGTGCAGCGCCTCGAAGTCCAGCGGGCGGACGTGGGTCATGACCTCGTCGATCAGGTCGTCGAGGTGCAGCAGCGGGCCGCCGCGCAGGTAGCGGCGCCAGCACACGAACCGGCGCTCCGGCAGGTCCTCGAAGTAGATCGGCAGGCCCTGCTCGGCGTGGCCGGCGAGGAAGTACGCCCCGTTCAGCGCGCCCGCGGACGAGCCGTAGACGTGGTCGAAGAGCCGCGCGCCCCCGAGCTCCTGCAGCGCGGCGACCATCCCGGCCGACACGACGCCCCGCATGCCGCCGCCCTCGATGCAGAGCGCGACCTTGTACGGGTCGGGGTGTCCGGCGCGTCGGCGCTCGAGCACTCGGGAGATGTGGTCCACGTTCACATCATCGACACCCGGATCGGACTCGGGTATGTCCAGACGGACATGATCGTCCGAAGGTCGATTGTCGGAGTAGAGCGGGGACACCTGGCGAGCACGTACCCGGCGGACGCCGTCCGCTCCCATCCGGGTCTCGCGGCGCGCCCTCGTCGGGGGGTCCGTCGAGGGTGGCACAGCGTTCTGTGACGCGCGGTCCGGCGGGCACGGGACTCCCGATAGGCTGTGCCGAGATGCACGACGTCGATCTGGGCACCGGCGCCGACGTCGTGGAACGCGCGCTGCGCCTGGCCCGGGAGTTCTGCGGGCTCGAGCTCGCGTACGTCTCGGAGTTCCAGGACGGGTCGCAGTGGATCCGCCGGTACGTCGGCGACGCGTCGCGGTTCAAGGTCTCGCTCGACGAGCCCATCCCGCTCGAGGCGACGTACTGCATGCGCATGGTCGACGGCCGGGTGCCGCGCGTCGTCCCGGACGTCGTCGCGGACGACCGCATCGGTCCCCTGCCCATCACCCGCGCGTCGGGCACCGGGGCGTACGTCGGCGCGCCGATCCGCCTACCGGACGGCGAGCTCTACGGGACGCTCTGCTGCATCGACCCGTCGGCGCGGCCCGAGCTCTCCGAGCGCCACCGCGACCTCGTGCAGCTCCTCGCCGGCGTGATCGGCGAGCAGATCGGCCGCAGCGAGCGGGACCGCACCGTGGAGCGCGCGCAGAACGAGTTCCTGGCCGCCGTCTCCCACGACCTGCGGACGCCCCTGCGCGCGATCGGCTTCGTCGCGGAGGACCTGGCGGACGGTGTCGCCCGGCGGACGCCGGAGGAGGCCGGACGGGTCATCGCGGGCGAGGTCCGGACGCTCGCGAGCATGGTCGACGACGTCCTCCTCGTCTCGCGGCAGCGCTCCGGCTCGGCGGTGCTGCGCCGGGCGGACGTCGACCTGACCGAGCTCGCCCGGGACGCCGTGCGCTCGTCGACCCTCGCCGCCGGTGCCGCCGACGACCGGGTGCGGCTCGACCTGCCCGACGGTCCCCTGCACGCCGAGATCGACGGTCCGCGCGTCGCCCAGGCGGTGCGCAACCTGCTCGACAACGCCCTGAAGTTCTCGCCACGCGACAGCACGGTCCTGGTGCGCCTGCGCCGCGACGACACCACGGCCGTCCTGGACGTGGAGGACCGCGGCGTCGGCGTGTCGCCCGAGGAGGCCGACCGGCTCGTGGAGCGCTTCTACCGCGGCGCGGGCGCCCGGCAGCTCGGCGTGGACGGCCTGGGCCTGGGCCTGGCGACGGTGCAGGCGATCGCGGAGGCCCACGAGGGCGTCCTCAGCGTCTCGTCCGAGCCGGGCGAGGGCGCCGCGTTCCGGCTGCGCCTGCCGCTCGCCCCGCCGAGCTGAGACGGCGCGACGGCCGGGCTCGGCGCGGGTCCAGGCCCGCCTCAGCGCGGGATCGGGACCAGCACGACCTCGACGTCGTCGGAGCGCCGCGTCCCCGTCGGCCGCAGCCCCACGAGGACGGGTCCCGCCGACGTGCGCACGGGACGGCTCTCGAGCAGCCCCTCCGTCAGCGGGCGCTCCGGCGTGCCCGCGCCCGGACCCAGCACCCACTGCTGCCGCACGCGCGCGGGGACGGCGTCGGACCGCGGGGCCCTCACCGTCCAGGACGACCGCAGCAGGCCGCGGACGTCGCGGACCGCGCCGTCGAGCTGGGGACGGTCCCGGCCGACCGACGGGCCCCGGCCGTCGGGCAGCTCCCGCGGGCCGGGAAGGGGCTCCACCCGGGCGCCCCCGGGGCCGGGGACGAGGAGCCGGTCGTCCTGCACCCGTGCGGCGCCGCCCGCCGCGGGGACCGACACCGCGGTGCGCACCGCCCCCGTGCCGACGCCGACCGCCGCGCGCCCGTCGGCGGTGGTCGCCGCGTCCCCCAGGGCGAAGGGCACGGCGCCGGACACCGTCCGCCACGGGCCGCGCGGCCGGAGCTCCGCGTCGAGCGCCAGCACGCGCAGGGCCGTGCGGGACGCCGGGCCGCCCGCGTCGCTCACGCCGGTGCGGTCCGGGATCCGGCCGACCGCGAACGCCACCCAGCCGCGCGCCGTCGCGGTCAGCGCCAGCTCGCGCACCGGGGCACGGCCCCCGTCGACGGCGGTCCCGGGCGCGGTCGGTCCCGGCCGGACGCCGGGGACCCGTCGCGTCTCCCCCGCCGCGGAGACGCGCGCCAGGAGCAGCTCCGACCCGGCGGTCCAGGCGACGACGAAGCCGCCGTCGGGCGCCGCCGCGGCGGCCGATCCGCCGGGCCGCCCGTCGACCTCGCCCGGGATCGTCGCGATCGGGATCGGCCGGCGGGGTGCGCCGGGTCCCGACAGCACGCCCACGAGGTCGGGCCCCGTGCGCCACACCGCGAGGAGCGACGAGCCGGAGGTCGCCGTGCGCAGGCCCTCGGCGATGCCGCACTCCCGGCCCGCACCGACGCCCTGGCACGGGGACCACAGGACCCGGGCCCGCCCGTCGGGCCTCGGGCGCTGCGGGTCGCCCGGTGCCGCCACGGCCGACACGCGCGCGACGAGGCCCACCGCCGCGGCCGGCAGCAGCGTCAGGCCGCGTGGCGTCCGCCGGGCGGGGTCGCGCGAGCGCCCGAGGCGGGTCCACAGCCAGGCGCCGCCGGCGACCACGACGACCGCCGCGGCGACGAACGCGAGCGCCACGAGCACGCCGGCCCCGCGCCACGGCCGGTCGTCGCACTCGCTGCCGCAGAGGCCCGAGAGCAGCCAGGTCACGAACGCGACGCCCAGCAGGAGCAGCAGCCCGAGCGCGGCGGCGGCGACCACGACGACGCGGCCGACGTTCTGCGCCGGGCTTCCGGGCAGCGACCGCGGCCGCACGCCGTGCAGCACCGCGGCCCCGGCCAGGACGAGGGCGACGAAGCCCAGGAGGCCCGCGGCCTCGTCGACGACGACCGCGACGACGACGGCCGGGACCAGGACGAGGGCGAGCACGGCGGCCGTCGGGGCGGCCCCGGCCCACGACGCACGGGAGCGCATCGCGCCACTCTGACGCACGCGGGCCCGCCGGGCGGGCGCCGGCGTGCGGTCCGCTACGGTCGCCGGCGTGCCCGGGACCACCAGCGCGCCCGACGACGTCCCGCCCGGCACGGCCCTCGCGGTCGGTGCGGACGGGGCCCGCGGCGGCTGGCTCGTGGCCCTCGCCCTCGGGCGCGGCGACGTCGTCGAGCGGACGGCGGTGCGCCTCGTCGCGACCCTGGAGGAGGTCGTGGCGCTCGGCGCCGCCGACGCACCGGTGTGCGTCGACGTCCCGATCGGCCTCCCGCAGGACCAGGAGCCGCGGGCCTGCGACCTCGAGGCCCGCGAGCGGCTCGGGGCCCGGCGCTCGTCGGTGTTCGAGCCGCCGGCGCGGTTCCTCCTCGACGCCGCGGACTACGCCGATGCGCGACGGATGATCGCGGGCCGCCCCGGCAGCCGGGGCGTCAGCGCGCAGGCGTTCGCGCTCCTCCCCCGCATCCGCGAGGCCGACGAGCACCTCCGCGGCACGCCGTCCCTGCAGGAGCGCGTCCACGAGTGCCACCCCGAGGTCGCGTTCGCGGCGCTCGCCGGGGAGCTGCCGGCCAAGCGGAGCGTCGCCGGTGCCGTGCGGCGGCTCGAGGCGCTGCGGGCGACCCCCGACCTGAGCGACGTCGCCGAGCGGCTCGGGGCCTTCGCGCCGCCGGCCCGCGACGCGGTCCTCGACGACGCCCTGGACGCCTACGCCGCCCTGTGGTCGGCGCTGCGGGTCCGGCGGGGCGAGGCCCGGCGGCTGGGGCTGCGTCCCGACGGGGCCGTCCGGCGGGACGCGGAGGACCTGCCGATGTCCATCGTCCTCTAGAGCGGACGGGCGGCGGTCCCGCGCGCGGCGCGGCGGCCGGTGGCCTCCGGGCGCGCCGGGCCTCAACAGCCGAGGTGCTTCTCCAGGATGCGGGTGCTCGCCTCGACGGCCCGGCGCAGCACGTCGGACGCGCCCAGCACGTCGTCGACCGCCGTGGGCGCGGGTCCGGCGGCGAGGGCCTGCACGTCGAGGTGGAGGTCCACGGCGCAGGTCGTGAGGCGCTCGAGGCCGTCCGCGTCGGGGACGAGGCCGTCGTCCACGAGCTCCTCGAACGCGAGGATCTCGGCGAGCACCTCCTCCGCCCGGCGACGGACGGCGGGGGCGCGGTCGGTCCGGTCCTGCACGGGGCCCGTGGCACGGCCGCCGCGGTGCGACGCGGGCTCCGTGCCGTTCACGGGCGCGGTGAGGGAGCGTGGCTCCCCCGAGTCGCGCGCGGGACCGCTCGTCGGCGATCGCTGGGTCATCTGGTGCTCGCTGGGGCTGGGGACGGGACGGCACGCCGCCCACCGGCCCGGACGGGTCCGGGTCGCATCCGGGAGCGACTGCCCCAACCATAAAGACCCCCTCCGCCCGCTCGCGCAGGTCGGCTGGACCGATGTGGCCCTCGGCCGTGGACGGCGAGCGGACCGGCCGGCCACCGGGGAGGCCCCACGCCGGCCGGGCGCGGCCCTCCTGCCGCGCCCGGCCCGGTCGCCGGTCAGCCGAGCGCGATGCCCGTGTGCCGCTCGAGGCTCGCGAGCAGCTCGTCCTGGAACCGCTCGTCGCCCACGGCGTCGTGCGGGTCCCGCCGGCGGCGGTGGTACCAGTAGCCGCCCGAGGTCCGGGCCTCCGGGTCGTCCGACACGGCCAGCCACTCCTGGGTGCGATGTCCCTCGACGAGGTCGTCGGGGGCACCGGCGCCGCCCATCCGGGTCGGCACCCACCCGGGGTCCACCGCGCTCACGACGACGTCGGGCCGGCGACGCGCGACGGCGGCCGACAGCGCGGTCACGAGGAGCTTGCTGTCGGCGTAGCGCCCCCGCGGGTCGTCCCAGTCGATCCCGCTCAGGACGGCGGCGCGACCGCCGAAGTGGTCGTTCGAGCTGAGGTACACCAGGCGGTCGGGGCGCTCGAGGAGCGCCGTGAGGACGTACGGCGCGACGACGTTGACCTGCAGCACGCGCGGACCCGTGTGGACGCCGGCGTTGTGGATCACGGCGTCCGGGCGCCCGAGGCGGGTGACCTGCTCGGCGAGCTCGCGGGTCCCGCCGGGGTCCGCGAGGTCGCCGACGACGACCGCCGCCCCGCGGTCCGCCAGGTCGGCCACGGCGTCCGCGCGGGCCGGCGAGCGCACGTGCACGACGACGTCGTGGCCCTGGCCGAGGAGCGTGTCGGCGGCCGCCCGGCCGAGGCCGTCGGCGGAGCCGGTGACGAGGATGCGGGACATGGCCGGAGTCTGGCGGACGCCGGTCGGCGGCCCGTGCGGCCCGGGCGGGAGCGGCCGTCGCGCGGGGCGGAAGCGGTCGTCGCGCGGGCGGGAGCAGCCCTCGCCCCGGCGAGGGTCAGCCCTTCGGCGGGTACGGGTCGTGCTTGCCGATCGTGTCCTTCTGCCGGATCCGGCCGTGGCGGTCCTGCACGATCAGCTCGCCGCCGCCCGTGTCGATCAGGAGCGGGTGCGCCGCCCGGATCGCCGCGGCCTGCGTGTCGTGGTGGGAGACCGGGTCCTCGATGCTCTCCTCCTTCACGTTCCACCCGCCGCCGGGGTTCTCGACCACCCAGAAGTTCGACATGCGGCGGTCGGTACCCGAAACGCGCCGGGGCACGGACGAGGCGGACGGGTCACCGGCCCGGCGGCGTCCGCCCGAGAACGACGGAGGGCCCGCTCTCGCGGGCCCTCCGGTCCTCGGTGGTGCTCATCGGGGAGACAGGATTTGAACCTGCGACCGCCCGGCCCCCAGCCGGGTGCGCTACCAGACTGCGCCACTCCCCGAGGACGCGGAAGCCTAGCGAAACGGGGCGCGGCGGGTCGGCCGGGCGACGCCGGGACGCGTCGGCCCAGGTGAGACGGCCCGTGCCGCTTAGGCAGGGGGTCGCGAACCCTTAGGCACACGGAAGGTCACGGCGCGGTCGTGCCAAGGAACGGGTGGTTCCATGGATCGCACCGCAGCACGAAGACCACCGAGGAGCCACCCCGTGACGCACACCGCCCGCACCGTTCCGACCCGCACCACCGCCTGATGGAACCGCCAAGACCCCCGCGTCCGCAGCAGTTGGGCGGGCGCGGGATACCCAGCAGGGACTGCATGAACGACGAAGGCCCCGGTCACCGACCGGGGCCTTCGTGCCGAGAGCGGGCGACGGGAATCGAACCCGCCCTAAGAGCTTGGAAGGCTCCTGTGCAACCACAACACCTCGCCCGCGCGGTCCCGCAGTCTAGCCACCGGACCCCGACGGCGGATCGCGGAGGAGCCGGCCGACCGGCCCGGGCACCGGCGGGGACGCCGGGTAGGCTCGCCCGATGGCCGACCTGGCGTTCCTCGCGCCCGAGGGCACCTTCACCCACCGCGCGGCGCTCGACCTCGCCGCCGCCGGCGAGCGGCTGGTCGCCCTGGACCACGCCGAGGACGTCATCGCCGCGATCACGACCGGCTCCGCCGACGGCGCCGTCATCGCGTTCGAGAACAGCCTCGACGGCGCGGTCGCCGCGAACCTCGACCTGCTGATCGCCACGGACGAGGACGTCGTGATCGTCGCGGAGCGCGTCATCCCCGTCGCCTTCGACCTCTGGCGCCGGCCCGGCGACGACGCGCCGCTCGCGGGGGTCGTCTCGCACCCCGTCGGCCTCGCGCAGTGCCAGACCTTCATCCGCGGGAACGGCCTGGCGACCCGGTCGGCCAGCTCGAACGCCGTGGCGTGCCGCGAGGTCGCCGAGGAGGCGCGGCCGGGCTGGGCGGCGCTCGCCGGCCCGGACGCCGGCGAGCAGTTCGGCCTCGTGGCCACCGAGCGCGGCATCCGGGACGACGAGCGCGCGTCGACCCGGTTCCTGCGCCTGGGCCACCGGAGCCCCGCGCCGTCGGGACGGGACCGCTCCGCGTTCGTGCTGTCGCCCGACAGCGACCGCGCCGGCAGCCTCGTCTCACTGCTGCAGGAGTTCTCGGGCCGCGGCGTGAACATGACGGCGATCAAGTCGCGCCCCACGAAGGAGCTGCTCGGCGAGTACGTCTTCTTCGTGGAGGTCGAGGGGCACCTGCACGACTCCCGGCTGCGCGACGCGACGCTCGGGGTCCTCGAGCGCTCCGCCGCGGTGCGCTTCCTCGGCTCCTACCCCGAGGACCCGACGCGGCCGGAGCGGCCGGGGTCGCCGGACCGCGGGGACGACGAGGAGCGCCGCCTGGCCCTCATGCTCGCCCGGACGGCCCAGGGGTGAGCGCGGCGGGCGCGGGGTCCGACGAGGTGCCGCGCGTCGGCGTCGTGGGCCTGGGCCTCATCGGCGGCTCCGCCCTGCTGGGCCTGCGCGCCGCCGGCCTGCCCGTGCGCGGCTGCGACCGGGGCGAGGCCGCCCGCGCGTGGTGCGAGGGCCTCGGCGTCCCGTGCGACCCGTCGCCCGAGGACGCGGCGCGGGCCGTCGACGTCCTGCTCGTCTGCGTCCCCCCGCACGCCACGGCGGCCGTCGCGGCCGTCGCGCTCGCCGCGGACCCCGACGTCGTCGTGGTCGACGTCGCATCCGTCAAGGCGCCCGTGGTCGACGAGCTCCGCACCCGCGCGCCCGCGGACGCCGGCCGCTTCCTGCCCGCCCACCCCCTCGCCGGCGCGGAGTCCAGCGGCCACGAGGCCGCGCGCGAGGACCTGCTGCGCGGCGCGACGTGGGCGGTGTGTCCCCCGGGGGACGACCCCGACGGCGCCGTCGACACGGCCGCGGTGCTGCTGCGGGTCGCCCCCGTCCTCGACGCGCTGGACGCGCGGCTCCTCGTCTGCACGCCCGAGGAGCACGACCGCGCGCTGGCCGCGACGAGCCACGCCCCGCACGTCGTCGCCGGCACGGTCGCCGAGGTGGCCGGCGACCCGCCGACGGGCGGACCGGTCGCCGCCGTCCTGTCCGGGGGCGCCCTGCGCGACGTGACGCGCGTCGCCGCCGCGCCGGTCGGCCTGTGGGCCGAGATCCTGCGGGCGAACGCCGACCGGACGGCCGACGCGCTCGAGGCCGTCGCCGACCGCCTGCGCGCCACCGCCGAGGCCCTGCGTTCGGGCGACCACGACGCCGTCGTCGCCGGCTGGGAGCGCGGCACCGCCGCCCACGACCGGCTCGCGAGCGCCCGCTGGGGCACGGCGGCGTGGGAGCCGCTGGCCCTGGACGACGGCTGGGACGGCCTGCTCGGCCTGGGTGCTGCGGGCGTCGTCGTCCGCGGCCTGCGGGAGGACGGCCGCGGCGGCATCGCCGGCGAGCGGTGGGCCACCGCGGGCTGACGCGGCCCGGGCACCCCTTCCCGGGCGACGTCCCCCCGCGGTCGCTGTTCGGCCCGGGCGCACCCGGCCGCCCGGCCGCCCCGCGGCACCGGCTCCCGGGCGACGTGCCCCACCCCACGGTGACCGAACCGCGCACGCGCACCCGGCCGCCCCGCGGCACCGGTCCCGGGGCGACGTCCGCACCCCCACGGGGCGATCGGCCCGGGCGGTCCTCAGCCGCCGTCGGCCCCCGGCCGTGGCGAGCCGTCCGGCACCGGCGGGGGGACGCGCG
>WLOB01000055.1 GCA_009699505.1 Actinomycetota bacterium
AGCTGACGCCCGTCTCGCCGTGGCCGCAGTAGCCGTTCGGGACCTTGTGCAGGTATGCCTGGTGGTCCGGCTCGGCGTAGAAGAACGGGATCTCGCCGCCGACCAGGGCGCCGCCGAACGCGGCCGCCCCCGGGCCGCCGTTGCGGATCTCCGTCGTGATCGGGCCGTGGCCGGCGTCGGCCAGCGCCCTGCCGTAGTTCACCTTCGACGCCTCGGCCTGCTCGAGCTGCTCGTCCGAGGTCGTGTAGATCGCGGAGCGGTACGACGTCCCCATGTCGTTGCCCTGGCGCATGCCCTGCGTCGGGTCGTGGCCCTCCCAGAAGCGGCGCAGGAGCTGCTCGAACGACGTCTGCTCCGGGTCCCACACCACGAGGACGGCCTCCGTGTGGTTCGTGCGGTCCGAGCAGACCTCGCGGTACGTCGGGTTCGGCGTCTGTCCGCCCTGGTAGCCCACGGCGGTGACGAGGACCCCGGGCGCCGTCCAGAACGTGCGCTCGGCGCCCCAGAAGCAGCCCATCCCGAAGGACGCGTGCTGCGAGCCCTCCGGGAACGGCGGGACGATGGGCCGCGCGAGCACCGGGTGGACGCCGTGGATCGGCATGAGCTGCTCGCGGCCGGGGAGGGTGTCCTCGGCGGGGATGAGGGCGTCGGGCTTGCGGCTGAAGAGCATGGTGTACCTGCCGGTCGAGAAGGCGTCCGTGCGCCGCTTCGACGGGCGGCGAACGGCTCCTGTCGAGCGTACCGAGGGCGTCAACCGGGCCAGGCCGGCCGGCCCGTCCGGCCCCTGTGCCGTACGGGGGTCCACCCCCTGCACGGGTGTGCGCCGAAGGCGTACGATGGAGCACGGTGAGCAAGGTCATGAGCGCGTCGAAGCTGATCCCGCCGATCCCGGCCCTCAAGCCCACGATGCGGGGGGTCCTGCACCAGTGGGCCGCCGTCGTCGCGGCCGTCGCCGGCGCCTACCTCGTCATCGCGTCACCGACCTCCGAGGCGCGACTGGCCTCCGCCGTCTACGCCGTGTCGATCGTCGGCCTCTTCGCGGTGAGCGCCACGTACCACCGCATCAACTGGAAGAAGCCGACCTCGCGGGCCTGGATGCGCCGCCTGGACCACTCGATGATCTTCGTGATGGTCGCCGGCACGGTCACGCCGATCGCGGCGCTCGTCCTCGACGGCGGCTGGCGCACCACGGTCCTGAGCGTCGCGTGGGGCATGGCCGGCATCGGCATCGTCATCAAGCTCCTGTGGATCGGCGCGCCGAAGTGGCTGTCCGCCGCGATCTACCTCGGCATGGGCTGGGCCGGCATGGCGGTCTTCCCCAAGCTCGTCGGCGACCTCGGCGTGTGGCCGGCGGTCGGGCTGCTCGGCGGCGGCGTGCTCTACACGATCGGCGCCGTCATCTACGCGACGAAGCGCCCCGATCCGCTGCCCCGGATCTTCGGCTACCACGAGATCTTCCACGCCCTCGTGATCGTCGCGGCGCTCGCGCACTTCCTCGTCGTCGCGCTCGCCGTCGTCCCGAACGCCTGACCCGGACGGCACCTCGCGTCCGGACGGCGCGACGGTCGCTAGACTCGCCGGTCCACGGAGCGTTGGCCGAGAGGCTTAAGGCGCTCGCCTGCTAAGCGAGTTGGGGGTTGAAAGCTCCCTCGGGGGTTCGAATCCCCCACGCTCCGCCTGTCGGAACCCCTGTCTTTGGCGGGGGTTTCGTCGTTTCGGGGACGGTCGCCCGTCGGCGCGTCCTCACGGGCTTCTCATCCACCGATCCCGGTCCCGGTGCGACGATGCGGGGCATGCGCCTCCCCCGTCGCTCCTCCCTCGCCCTCGCCGCCGTGACGCTGGCCGTCCCACTCGCGGGCGCGACCGTCGCCGTGCCCGCGGCCTCCGCCCAGACGGGCGGCGACGCGTGCAAGCAGGCACTGAACCCCGAGCGGCGGTCCGTCTACGCGTTCAAGAACGGGTCGAGGAAGCTCGGCTTCGGCCGGGTCGTGGTCACCGCGACGAAGGCGGACCGCCACCGGTACTGCATCTCGGTGCAGTTCGACGGTCGCCGGGTCTTCAACGGCTTCGGGCAGTCGGGCTACGAGCGGCGCGACGGCCGGTGGGTCAACGTCGGCGGGCTGGGCGACACCGGGGCCCGCGGCGGGTCCTACACCCGGACGATGCAGGTCCCGGACAGGTACCGGATCGACCACTCCTTCTCGATCCGGTCGGGCGGTCGGTGGTACCGCACCATCTCGATCTCCCGCTACAACCTCTAGCGACCGGCCCGGGGTGCGGCGGACGACATCCCGCGCGGCTTCGCGCTACAGTTCTCCGCCGTTGCGCCCGTAGCTCAGCTGGATAGAGCGTCGGTCTACGGAACCGAAGGTCAGAGGTTCGAATCCTCTCGGGCGCGCCTCGCGAAACCCCCGCTCTGCGGGGGTTTCGTCGTTCCGGGGCGGCTACTTCCCGTCGATGCGCACGACGTCGTAGGCCGTGTCGGCGGCCGGCGTCGTCGTGAAGCGCGCGTTGACCGTGAAGAGCCGGCCCTTCGCGACCGCCAGCGTCGTCGGCACGTCGAACTGCGAGTCCGTGATCGTGCGGCGGACCGTGGCCGACGCGTCGCCGCGGCCCAGGCGCAGGACGGCGACCTTGTTCAGCCGGTTCTGGACCGCCAGGAGCGTGTTGCCCGACCGCAGGAGGCCGTCGCCGTTGGTCAGGGGGCCGCCGGTGACCGGCACGAGCGTGCTGACGCCGGTGCGGGGGTCGACGCGGTGCAGCTCGCCCGTGCGGCTGTTGACGACGAGGACGTGGCGGCCGTCGCGCGCGGCGACGATGCCGTTGGCCTCGTTCGTCGCCGGGTCGGCGTCGTAGGCGAGGCTGCCCGTGATCGGCACGACCTTCGCCTCGCCGAGGCCCTTGCCCTTCCGGCCGATCGGGACGACGACGAGCCGCTGCGTGGCGGAGTCCGTGAACACGGCGCGGTCGCGCAGCAGCGCGACGTCGTTGACGAACGCGGGACCGGGAACGGCCGGCGAGCGGTAGAGCAGCTTGCCGGTGCGCGCCCGGTAGACGGACACGGTGCCCGTGCGGCCGCCGGCGACGAAGAGGCGGTCCTTGCGGTCCAGGCGCAGGCCGAGCGCGCTGGGTGCGGCCGTCTGGGCGGGCACGAGCTCGCGCGTGGGGCCGCCCTTCACGTTGCCGACGACGATCTGCCCCGTCGCGCGGGAGCCGGCGTAGAAGCGGCCGCCGCGGGCCTCGATGCCCTCGGGCTGGAAGCCGGCGGGCAGCGGGATCGTGCTGGGCAGCGCGCGGCCGCCGCCCTCCCCCTTGCCCGTGCCGGCGCCCGCGTGGGCGGCGGTCGGGACGAGGACGACGGCCGCGGCGGCGGCGGCGATGAGACGGCGACGGGGAAGCATGCCCCTCACCTTCCCGGTGGCGCGCGGGCCCAACCCTGGCGCGCCGCCGCGCGCGGACCTGCTAGCCCTGCGGGCAGCGAGGCCCGGCGGTCAGCGTGCCCCGGCGGGGCGGCGCCCGCCGGTCGGCGCCGCCGCCCGTGGACGTCCTCTGCTCCGGGCGGGGCAGCGACCTCGGCCGGCGCCGCCGCCGGGAGACGTCCTACTGCTCGGCGACGAGCGTGGCGCGCCAGTCGGCCGTGACGCCGTTGGGGTTGTTGACCTTGCCGCGGACGGTCGTGGTGGAGAACCACTCGCCCTGGACGCCCCAGCCGCTGTCCTCCGTGCGCGGGAAGCGGTCCGTGCTGACGTAGACGCTCCGGACGACGGTGCGGCCGGCGTAGATGAAGTCGACGGCGGACTGCGGGTTCTTCAGCGTGAAGCAGAAGTAGTTGAACTCGACGTCCTCCCGCTCCTTGCGCACCAGGGTGAAGGTGCGCGGCGCGCCCCTGGGCCACGTGCCCGTCCTGCAGTGGGTCATGTAGCCCTCCCGTGCGGCGCGGAAGGCCTCCTGGCAGTCGGCCGCGCTGCTGGACCCGCAGTCGATGCCGCCGTAGAAGCCCAGGATCGGCGAGGCGGCGCTCGCGCCCAGCTTGCCGTCGGGCACCGTCGCGGCCGGGGCGGCCACGGCCGTCGAGGAGGAGTCGTCGTCCGAGCCGCCGCAGCCGACGAGGCCGGCGGAGGCGAGGAGGGCGGCGGTGCCGCAGGCGAGTACACGTGGATGCATGGGGGTGGTCCTCTGGAGGTTCTGCCCCGGCGGAACCCGAGGCCGCGCCACCGTATGGGGGGACAACGCCGTTCACCTAGCGGCCTAGACGGATGGTGAACGGTGTTAGACCATCTGTCCGGAGGGGGTGCGGTCGCGCGGCGGGGCCGTCGAGAGACGAGCGTGTGGACGTGCGCCCTGACCCGAACGCTGCTCGTCCTGGGCGCCGTCGTCGTCGCCGGGTGCGGCGGCGCGGGCCCCGAGCCCCGCACGGCGGGGGACGTCCAGCTCCTCGTCGGCACCGCCGACCGGACGACCGCCCCGGGCGAGGTCCTCGACTACCGGCCGACCGGCCGCATCGTCACCGACAACGGGCTGCGGCCCGTCCAGGACGGGTTCGGGTTCGCGAACTACGGCGACGACCAGGACGTCACGAACCTCACCCCCGCCGCCGTCGAGGAGCTCTTCGGCCCGACGGTGTGCGCGAGCGGCACCCGCTCCACCTGCCGGCTGATCCCGCCGGCCCGCGCCTGGATGGAGGAGGAGAACGTCGCGATGGCCGCCGGCCACTGCTTCGGGATGGCGGCCGCGACCGCGCAGTTCTTCCGGCAGGAGCTGCACCCGCCACGCTTCGGCGAGGCGTCGGCGCCCCGGCTGCCGCTCGTGGGCAACGCGCCGCTGCAGCGGACCCTGGCGCAGCTCAACGCGATCCAGGAGCTGCCGTCCGTGCGCCGCACGGCGATCGCCGGCACGCCGAACCAGGTGCTCGACCGGCTGATCGCGTCGTTGAAGCCGGGCGGCACGCCCTACGTCCTCGGGCTCTTCCGGGCGGAGGGCGGCGGCCACGCCGTCACGCCCTACGCGGTCGAGGACCGCGGGGACGACCGCTTCGCCGTGCTCGTCTACGACAACAACTTCCCCGGCGTGACCCGCGCGGTCTCCTTCGACCGCCGCGCGAACGCGTGGGCGTTCGTCGCCCAGCAGGACCCGCGCGACCCGGAGCAGCGCTACTCCGGCTCGGGCACGGCCTCGAACCTGGCGCTGTTCCCGGCCGCGAAGCCCGAGGGGTTCCTGCCCTGCCCCTTCTGCCTGACGAGCGACGCGGCGGCGAAGGACGCGGGCCCGCCGACGGTCCAGATCGCGCTCGAGGCCGACCCGGTCAACCACTCCCACCTGCTGATCCGCGACGCGCGCGGCCGCCGCACGGGCTGGGTCCGCGGACGGTTCGTGCGGGAGATCCCGGGCTCCGAGATCGTGCGGCGGATGACCGCGGCGACGTGGAAGCAGAACGGCGAGCCCGTCTACACGATCCCGGCCGGCGTGCCGTTCACCGTGACGATGGACGGCGCCGCCCTGAAGGGCCCGGTGACGGAGCGGCTCGAGGTCATCGGGCCCGGCGACCGCGTCGAGCTCGCGGGCGTCGCGCTGCGCCGGGGCGAGAAGGTCTCGGCCGCGGTCGCGGGCGACGGGTCCCGCGTCGACCTGACCATCGACCCGCGCCACGACGAGTCGCCGCTGCTGCGGGTCGGCATCGAGGGGCACCCGACAAGCTGGGACTTCACCCTGAAGGCGCACCGGCTGCGCGGCGGCTCGACGCTCGGCCTGCGGCTCGACAAGGCGCGGCAGGAGCTCGACATCGACACGCGCCGCGTCGTGGACACCGCCGGCTACGACGTCGGCATCGGCACCTACGACGTCGGCTTCGACCGCTACGACGTGCGCCTCGACCGCCTGGGCCGGGACGGCACGGCGACGTTCGAGCACGACGACCTGCGGATCCCGCGCGGCACGTTCGCCCGCCTGGGCTACGGGTCCTTCGACGACCGGCACCGCCGCCTGACGCTCGTGGAGGAGCGCGGCGGGCGGACCCGCACGGAGCGCATCGGCGGGTGAGCGGCCCGTGCGCACCGCGGCGCGCGATCGTCGTCGTCACTAGACTGCGGCCCCGCGATGCGCCCGTAGCTCAGCTGGATAGAGCGTCGGTCTACGGAACCGAAGGTCAGAGGTTCGAATCCTCTCGGGCGCGCCTCACGTGAGTCCCACAGCCCCCGGGCCGGACGGGGCGGAGTGCTCCGCCCCCGGGCGTCCCGCCGATCCGCCCGTGTCCGACCTCACCCCCTACGAGCCGGCACCGTCGCCGGAGCACCGGCCCGCTCCGGTGCCGGCACCGTCGGCCCCGCCGGCGAGCCCCGGCGGCGACGGCCCGCGCGAGCTGTGGCGCCGCGCCAACGCCGCGACGCGCGGCACCGTGATCGGCGTGCTGGTCGCGCTGCTCGTGGCCGCGTCGTTCGCGGCCGGGCGGCTCACCGCGCCGGACGGCGGCGGCGACGCCGGGCCGGACCGCGCCGCCGACGCGCCCGCCGAGACCGCGCTGTCGGCCGCCGAGCTCGCGCGGGCCCGCACGGACGACGACGCCGCCAAGCGCGTCGCCCGCGACCTCGTGACCTTCGTGGAGTCGTGCGCCGCCGTGGCCGCCGACGGCGACTACTCGCGGTGCAGGACGACGTCGCAGCTCAACGTCGGCTCGACGCTGCCGCTCGTGGACGGCAGCGAGCCGGGCCGCGGGGAGGCCGCGATCGCGGCCTCGCGCGACGGCTTCCGCGTCGTCTCCGTGTCGGCGTCGGGCAACAGCTTCACCCTCGCCGAGGAGGGCACCGGGCAGCCCGTGCGGACCTGCACGGACGGCGGGGCGAAGGACGCCGGCTGCGTCGGCGGGGTCTGGTGAGACGGGAGCGCCGGGACCGCCCGACCGGCCGGGTGCGGGATGATCGTCCCGATGGCGCCGCGGCTGCCGACCTACGACGCGCTCCTGGCGATCTCCGCCCGCGGCGCCTGGGACCCCGGGTCGTTCGACCTGGCGCCCGACCGGGCGCGGCTGCCCGCCCTGCCCGTCGGCGTCCGTGAGCGCCTGACCGGCCTCCTGGCGGGGTTCGTCGTCGGCGAGGAGGCCGTCGCGGAGCACCTCGTGCCGTTCGGGGACGCGGCGGGAGACCCCGGCCTCCGCGCGTGCCTCGCGGCCCAGGTCGCCGAGGAGGAGCGCCACGCCGACGCCGCCCGGCTCCTCTGGGCCGCGCTCGGCGACGGCGACCCCGCCCCGCACGCCCCGCCGGCCCTCGTGGCGCTGTTCCGCGAGCGGCTCCCGGCGGCGGCCGCGGCCGCCGGGGAGGACCTGACCGGGGCGATGGCGCTCTACCACGGGGTCCTGGAGGGCGTGGTCTTCATCGCCGGGCAGCGGGCCGTCCGCGCGCTCGCCGAGGAGTGGGACCTGCCCGGGGTCGCCGGGGTGTTCGCCCGGATCGAGCGCGACGAGCGCTGGCACGTCGCCCTCGGTGCGCGGGTGCTCGCCGACGCCCCCGACGGCGCCCGCGTGGCCGCCGGCCTGCCCGCGGACGCGGTCGCGGCGGCCGACGCGTGGGGCCCGCTCGTGGACGACGAGGTCCGCGACGCGGTCGTCGCCGGGGTCTCGCGCCGCCTGCGGGCCATCGGGCTGCTCGCCCCCGCGGTCCGGGACCCCGCCCGCGTCTGACCGCCCGTCGCCGCCGGCGACGCCGCCCCGCCGCCCGCGACGCCGTTCGCCCGGCAGGGGCGCGTCCGTCGGGCGGTCCCCGCGTCAGTGGAGCCGGGGCACGAGCTCGAGCGCCTCCGGGCGCATGAGCTGCGCCCCGCGACGGTCGCAGAGCGGGCACTCGAAGTGGACGAGGAGCCGGGAGACCGAGCGCTCGTCGTCGGGCTCGAGCGCCCGCAGGCAGCTCGGCCACGCGGGCACCGGCGCGTCGTGATGGGCGCAGTGCAGCGTCACGGGCCAGTGGCCGCGCCGCATGGAGCGCCACCACAGCTCGACGCCCGCGTCGGGCTCCTCCCCCATGCGGCCCGTCATGAGGTCGAAGTGGGCGCCGAACGTCGAGCGGATCGGCGCGAGGTCCAGCTCGACGCCCGACATGAGCAGGTCGTGGTCCTCGCCGCAGCCGCAGCGGTAGCGGACGACGTGCGCCGGCGGGGCCGTCGGCCCCGGCAGGCGGCGGACGGAGCGGAAGGCGCTAAGCCGCAGCGTCCCGCGGGCCCCGGAGGTCCCGCAGACCGCGTCCCAGCCCCCGGTGAGGGCGTCGAACGAGTGCATCGCCCAGGCTATGCGCGGGACGGGCCGCCGATCCAGGGCCCGCGTGCACGGACCGCGCGGCCCCGCGTTGGACGCCGGGCCGACCGCGTCAGTCCGCGCTGCCCATCGCCGGCGAGGGCCGCGGCCGGTCGCGGGGCTCGTCGGCGCGGCGGCCGCCGTCGGCCTCGGCACGCCGCTCGGCGGGCGGGTCGCCCCACGCGAACCGGCCCGCGAGCTTCAGGGCCGCCGGCAGGACCACGAGGCGGACGACGGTGGCGTCGAGCGCGACGGCGATCGCGAGGCCGAGGCCGAACTGGCGCAGGCCCGGCACGTCGGCGCTGGCGAACGCGAGGAAGACCGCGAGCATCGACACGCCCGCACCCGTCACGACGTGGGCCGTGGACGCGAGGCCCGCGGCGATCGCCGCCTCAGGATCGCGACGGCGGTCGAACTCCTCGCGGATCCGGCCGAGGATGAACACCTGGTAGTCGATGGACAGCGCGAACATCACGGCGAAGACGGCGATCACGGTGGTGGCGTCGAGGCCCCCGCCGAAGAGGAGCCCCATCGCGCCGAGCGTCGCCCCGACGGTGAGGAGCGTCAGGCCGACGCCGATGAGGGGCACCACGATCGACCGCAGGAGGACCGCCAGGAGCAGCGTCGTGGCCACGGCGAGCACGAGGACGATGAGCGGGAAGCGCGCGTCGGCGGCCTGCTCGTAGTCGATGAGCTGGGCGGCCGGACCGCCGATGGCGGCCTGGGAGCCGGTGTCCTCCGAGAACGCCGCCGCCCGCTCCGTCAGGCGTCGGTAGAGCGCCGCGGTGCGTGGATCGCTCGGCGGC
The DNA here is from genome assembly GCA_009699505.1 of Actinomycetota bacterium. Lineage (GTDB taxonomy): Bacteria > Actinomycetota > Thermoleophilia > Solirubrobacterales > Solirubrobacteraceae > Patulibacter. Next base: position 9,082 of record WLOB01000055.1, read on the forward strand.
GTCCGCGGCACGACCACGACGCGGGCGGCCTGGCCGCCGCGCTCGACGTTCAGCCCCGTCGCCGAGCCCTGGCCGTCGAGGGCGGCCAGCACGAAGTACCCCGAATCGATGGCCTTCGACGTCGCGCTGCGGCCGCCCGCCCCGGCCGGCGCGGCCGAGCCGGTCGAGACGCTCTCGAGCTCGGTGCGCGCACCCGTCAGGCCGCGGACCAGGCCGTCGCTGCGCTCGCGGCTCGCGTCGACGCTGGCGGCGACCCCGGAGACGCCGGCCTTCAGCTGCTGCACGCCGCCCTCGAGGCGTCCGGCGCCGCCGTCCAGCCGCGACAGGGCGGTCTGGAAGCCGCCGGCGCCGCCCGAGAGGTCCGACACGCTGCCGCTCAGGCCGCGCAGGCCGGTCTGGAGCTGGGCGAGGCCCTTCGTGAGCTCCCGCGCCCGCTTGGCCAGCGGACGGATGCTCGCGGAGCCCAGCCGCTGCGCGAGGGTGTTCGTGGCGACGATCTGGTCGTTCAGGCCGGCGGCGACGGTGTCGAGCTGGGTCGCGACCTGCGAGGCCTTGACCCGCGCCTTGACCGCCTCGAGGGCCTGGGCGACCTTCACGGCCGAGGTGTTGGCGCGCACGCCGCGCAGGGCGTCCTGGGCGACCTTGATCTGGTCGAGCACGGCCTGGTTGTCCGTGCGCTGCTGGGCGGCGGACGCGGCGACGCCGTCGCGCTGGGTGGTGAAGCGGCCCGCGACGCCGGCGACGGCCGGGCGGACCTCCGCCAGGCGGCCGCCGAGGTCGTGGATGGCCGAGGCGATCGCGGCGCTGCCGGCGCGGGCCCGGCCCGCCCCGTCCTCGAGCTGCCCGACGCCGACGAGCGCGTCGCCGACCTTCGAGACGAGCTTCTTGACGCCGTCGGAGGCCCCCGCCACGCCGGCGCGGAGCCGGTCGACGCCGGAGGCGAGGCTCGCCGAGCCGTTCCCGAGGGTCTTCGTGGCGGAGTCCGCGTCGGAGAACGCGCCGTTCAGGCCGCCGACGCCGCCCTCGAGCCGGCCGACGGAGCCCTTGATCCGCGAGAGCTTCTCGCTCTGGGCCGGCAGGGCGTCCGCCAGGGCCTTCTGCTGGCGCAGGAGGCGGCGGCCGTCGCGGCGCAGGCGCGCGGCGGTGGCGGAGATCGTGCCGGGACCGACGACGGCGCGGACGTCCGGGTCCTTCGCGAGCTCGCGCTGCAGGCGGCTCAGGGCGCGCAGGCGGGAGGTCGTGGTCATCGTGCCGCGGTCGGCGACGGCGACGAGCTCGAAGCTCGAGCCCCAGCCGGCGCCGGCGGCCTTCGTCACGGCGTCGACGTCGGCGCGGGCGGCGCTCGAGGGCGGCAGCGCCGAGCTGTCGGGCGCGGTCGTCGTGAGGGACAGCAGCGGCAGGGCGAGGAGGGCGAGCGCGAGGCAGCCGGCGAGGACCGTGGCCTTCGGCCGGCGCATCGCGGCGGTGCCGATCCGCTCCCAGACGCCGCGCCGGGGCCGGCGGCGACCGGTCTCGCCGGCGACCGCGGCGGTGGCGATCCACGGGCCGGCGAGGACGAGCGCGGCGGGCACCGCGAGGCCGGCGCCGAGCACGGCGATCAGGGCGGCCGCGCCGACGCCGAGGGCGGCGGAGACGACGGGGCTGCCCGGGCCGAGGACGGCGACGAGCACCATCGCCAGGCCGATCGAGGCGCCCGCGGTGAGGACGGTGTGGCGGGTGCCGACGACGGCCCCGGCGGCGGCCTTCCGGACGTCGAGCCCCCGGCGGCGCTCCTCGCGGAAGCGGGAGACCATGAGCAGGGAGTAGTCGACGGCGAGCGCGAGGCCCATCATCGACGCGAGCGCGGTGCCCAGGCCGTCCACGGGCAGCTCGGTCGAGAGGAGCTGCACGGCGCCGGTCGCGGCGAGGATCGTGGCGCCGCCGAGCGCGACGGGGATCAGGGCCGCCACCGGCGAGCGGAAGACGAGCAGGAGCACGAGCAGGAGGACCGGCACGGCGATGAGGTCGACGCGGTGGACCGCCTCGTTCGACGCGGTGCCCAGGGCCTTCGTCACGAGCGGGACCCCGGTGACGTGGGCCTCGACCCGACCGGAGACCCCGGCCTCGGCCAGGCGTCGCAGCCGCTCGGCGCGCTGCCCGACCTGCTGCGTGGTCCCCGTGATCGACGCGAGCATCAGCAGCTGGTCGGGTGCCGGGCGCAGCGTCTTGCGCAGGCTCGGCGCGTTCCACGGGGACGCGAGCGTCACGCCGGGCTGGTCGTCGAGGACGCGCGACAGGGCGAGGCCCTGGGAGCGGACCTGCTTCGAGGGGCCGCTGAGGAGGACCGGGACCGTCGAGGACTCGTCGAAGCGGCCGGAGATCAGGGCCTGGGCGCGGGCGGACTCCGTGCCCTGCACCTTGAGGCTCGCCGGCTGGACGGCCTGGCGGCTGCCGCCGAACGCGGCGAGCGCGAGCGTGGCGACGACGAAGAGGACCAGCGCGAGGGCCGGCCGGCGCAGGGAGAGCGCGGAGAGGCTACGCATCGTCCCGACCGCCTGGATCCTGCACCGCGTCCGACATCCGGACTCCCCTCCGCTCCCGCGAGACGCGACCGGATCGCGCCTCCTGACCGGGTTCTGATCGGCAGGCGGCGCGCGGACCTTGACCGGGAGGCCCGGTTCTCGGCGACTGCCGCCCGGCCGATCCGCGTCCGATACGGGACGGACAGCATCGGCGCCCCGGCTCGGCCGGGAACGCGCTGCCCTACCGTCCATGGGAGTGATCGCCGCCCGCGGACTCGTGAAGACGTACGGCAGCGGCCGCGCCGCCCGGCGCGTCCTCGACGGGGCGGACCTCGACGTCGCCGCGGGCGAGGTCGTCGCGATCGTCGGCCGCTCGGGCACCGGCAAGAGCACCCTGCTGCACCTCGTGGGCGCGCTCGACCGGCCCGAGGCGGGCACCATCGAGGTCGCCGGCGAGCGGGTCGACGGGCGGTCCGAGCGCGCGCTGTCGGCCTTCCGGCGGCGTCGGATCGGGTTCGTCTTCCAGTTCTTCCACCTCGTCCCGGAGCTCACGGGCGAGGAGAACGTCCTGCTGCCCACGCGGCTGCCCGGCGCCCCGCGCTCCGCGCCCGCCCACGGCCGCGAGCTGATCGAGCGGCTCGGCCTGGGCGACGCCGCCCGCCGGCGGCCGCACGAGCTCTCGGGCGGCGAGCAGCAGCGCCTCGCGGTCGCCCGCGCGCTCGTCCTCGACCCGCCCGTGCTGCTGGCCGACGAGCCGACGGGCAACCTCGACGAGCGGTCCGGCGCGGCGGTGCTCGACCTGCTGCGCTCGGCCGCCACGGCCGACCGCGCGGTCGTCGTCGTCACGCACGAGCCGCGGACCAGCGCGATGGCCGACCGCACCGTGACGCTCGTCGACGGACGGCTGCGGGCGGCGGCCCCGGGCTCGGTCGGCGGGGCGTGAGGGGCGCACCCCGCCCCGCGGCCGCCGCCGGCCGGCTGCTGCGCGGCGCGCTGTCGCTCCTGCGCTCGGGCCGGCGCCGCACGGTCCTCGCCGCGGTCGGGATCCTCGTCGCCGGCGCGATGGCCGGCGCGGCGCTGACCGTCTCCCTCGCCCTGGGCGGCGGCTTCGACCGCGCGGCCGAGCGCTCCGACCTGCCCGACATCGTCGCCCGCTTCGCCGACCAGCCGCCCGACCGGATCCGCGACCGCATCGAGGCGCTGCCGAACGTCGCGGCGTACGCGCCGCGCACGGAGGTGCCGAACGTCCGGCTGCGCTCGGGCGGGGACTTCTCGAGCCGCGGCTCCCTGCAGCTCGTCGACACCACGGCCCGCCGGGGCTACGCGATCGTGGAGGGGCGCGACCTGCCCGAGACCGGGGGCTCGACGCGCGAGGTGCTGATCGAGCAGGGGCTCGCCCGCACGTGGGACCTGGGCGTCGGCGACACCCTGCAGGTCGGGCAGCTCGGCCGGGTCCGGATCGTCGGGGTCTCCATCGCGCCGGACAACGTGGCCTTCCCGCTCGCCACCGCGCCGCGCGTCTACCTGTCGGGCACCGCGCTCGAGCGCCGGCTGGGCGGCGTCTTCCGCGTGAACCAGGCGCTCGTGTGGACCCACGACCGCGGACGCACGGACGTGACGCTGCAGCAGGCGCGCGCGACGACCTACGGCGTCGGGAACCTGCGCTTCGTCACGCGCACCGGCGTGCGGCTCATCATCGACCAGGCGGCCGGGGTCGTCATCGCGCTGCTCGTCGCGTTCTCCCTCATCGCGCTGATCGCCGCGACGACGATGCTGGCCTCGCAGGCGGCGTCCGAGGTCGCGCGGCGGCTGCCGGTGATCGGCGTGCAGCGGGCCATCGGGGTGCCGCGCGGGACCGTCGCGGGGGAGCAGGCGCTGTCGGCGGGGCTGATCGGGCTCGTCGCGGGCGGGGCCGGCGTCGCGCTCGGCGCGCTCGTGATCCAGGGACCGAGCGGCGACCTGCTCGCTGCCCTGAACGAGACGCCGCCGGGCGCCGCGCTCGTCCTTCCCCTGACCGGCCTGGTGCTGCTGCTCGGGGCGATCGCCGCCGGCGCGGCGGGCTGGCCCGCGTGGCGCGCCGCCGGTCGGCCGCCCGTCGCGCTCCTCCGCGGCGGCACGCTGACCGAGGGGGCGCTGCGCGGGCGGTGGCGCGGGTGGCGGGCCGGGCGCGACCGGACGACGGACGACGCCGACCGCGGGACGGACCCGCCCCGTGGCACGGACCGCGCGCCGCGCACCGCCGGGCGGACCGGGTTCCTCGGCCTGGGCGCCAAGCTCGTGCTCGCGCGGCCCGGCCGGGCCAGCGCCACGATCGGCGTGCTCGGCGTCTCGGGCGGGGTCATCCTGCTCATGCTCGGCCTGGCGTCGCTCCTCGTCGCGCTGCGCGACGACCCCAGCGCCGTGGGCACCCGCTACGCCCTCACGGTCCGCGCCCCCGACGACGGCGGCCTCGCCGCGGTCCGGGCGGTCCCGGGCGTCGCCGACGCCGGCGAGCGCTACGAGACGCGCGGCGCCGACTCCTTCGCCCTCGGCGAGCCCGTGAAGCTCACCGCGTTCGACGGCGACCTGGGGCGCTTCGTGAACCCGCCGCTGGCCGACGGCCGCCGCGTCCGTGGTCCGGGCGAGGTCGAGATCGGCACGGGCCTGGCGACCGCCCTGGGGCTCAGCACGGGCGGCACGCTCGCGGTGCAGCTGCAGAGCGGCGGCGAGGCGCGGTTCCGCGTCGTCGGGACCGTCCGGGCGCTCGGCGACGACGGCCGCGTGGCGTTCGCGCAGCCCGACCGGCTGCTCGCCGCGGACCCCGGCCTGCGGCCCGACGTCGCGGTGCGCCTGGAGGACGGCGCCGACCGCGACGAGGTCGCCCGGCGGCTGACCGCGATCGGCGCGACCCCCACCGCCGTCGGCGGCGCGACGACGAGCAACCGCGCGTTCCTCGACACCCTGGCGACGGTGCTGAAGGCCGTCGCGGTGCTCGACGGCCTCGTCTGCCTCTACGCCCTGGTGCAGGCGCTCGCCCTGACCGCGCGGGAGCGTCGGCCCACCCTCGCGCTCCTGCGCGCCCAGGGCGCCGCGACCGGGACCGTCGTCCGCGTCCTGCTCGGGGCGGGCCTCGTCCTGGCGCTCCCCGGCGCCGTCGTCGCGTTCCTGCTCCAGCGGCTCGTGCTCTCCCCCGTCGTCTCCCAGCTCGCGGCGGGCTACGCCGACCTCGGGACCGCCGCGTCGGCCGGGGCGGTCGTCGGCGTGACCGGCGGGTTCGTCGGCTTCGCCGTCCTCGCCGGCGCCTGGGTCGCCCGCCGCGTCGTCGCCGAGCCGCCCGTCCACGGGCTCCGGGAGGGCTGAGCCCATGAGCGTCCCGCCGACCCCCGACCCCCGCGGACCCGCCGGGTCCGGCCCGTCCCCCACCGGCCCCGCCCGGACCGGCCGCCGCGGCACGCCGCCGCCGGTCGCCCGACGCCGCCGGATCGCGGCCGCCCTCGTGGCACTGGCGGTCGTCGCCCTGCTCGTGGTCGTGCTCGTCACGCGCGGTGGCGGGGGCGACGCGCCCGTCGTCGGCTCGACCCTCGACGTGACCGTCCGCGACCCGACCGGCAGCGGCGAGCTGACCACGGGCCCGGGCGCCCCGCTGCGCGACCGCACCGACCTGCTCGGCCCCGGCGGCGAGTCCGGCCGGACCGCGGACGACGGGTCCGGGGGCGACGGCGGCACCGGCGCGGACGAGGGCGGGACGGGGGCGGACGGCGGCGGTGCCGGGGCGAACGGCGGCGACCCGGGGGCCGGCGGCGACGGCGACGCCGGCACGGACGCCCCCGACGACCGGCCCGCCGGCGACGGCGCCACCGGCGACGCCCCCGCGCCCGCCGCCGGCCGCGTCCTGGCGACGGTCGCCCAGCTCACCGACACCCACGTGCGCGACACGGCCTCCCCCGCGCGCGTCCCGTTCCTCGACCGCCTCGGCGCGCCGTTCACCCCCACGTTCCGCCCGCAGGAGCCGCTGACGCTGCAGACGCTCGCGGCCGCCACCCGCACGGTGAACGCGCTGCG
>WLOB01000056.1 GCA_009699505.1 Actinomycetota bacterium
GCAGGACGTGCGCCGGCCGACGTCGCGGCGGGGTGGCGGCCGGGACGCGACGCCCGCACCGATGAGCCGGCCCCCGCGGGGCGGCACGGCGACCGCCCGACGGGCGACGCCGAGATGGGTCCGCGGCAGCGCGCGGCGACGTGGCCGCCGGCCGCGACGCAGGCGGCTCAGGGTCGCCTCGCCCGGGTAGCGCCCGAGCAGCAGCACCGCGATGAGCAGCAGCGCCGGGGCGAGCCCCAGGACGACGGTGAGCCAGCTCATCGGCGACCCGCGAGGGAGCGGTCGGCGCTCGTGCGGCGGACGGCGGTGCGGCCGGCGGCGGTGCGGCCGACGACGACGGCGCGGCGGACGGCGGTGCGGCCCACCACGGTGCGGTGGGCGACGGTGCGGCCCACGACGGTGCGGCCGGCGACGGTGCGGCCGGCGGTCATCGGACGCGCACCGGCAGGTCGGCCTCGACGGCGTCGAACGGCGAGGTGCGGAAGGAGACCTTCATGGTCCAGCCGCCCCGCGTGCCCAGGGGCACGGCCGCCGCCGTCCAGTGGCCGGGGCCCGAGACGATGAACGGCACGTCGACCGGCACGTCGCTGCCGCCGGAGCGGCCCGGCGGCACCGCGCGGACCTTCAGGTCCGTCGCCCCCCGCAGCGCCTGGCCGTCGCGACCGAACGCGTAGAGGTGCATGACGTTCCGCCCGACGCGCGCCGGGTCGACGGTGAGCTGCAGCTCGGCGGAGCCGGCCTGACGCGTGACGGACACGGGCCCCGCGTCGAGCGACTTCGGCGGCGGGTAGCCGGCCAGCGCGCCGGTCGCGGCGAGCACGGCCACGAGCAGCAGCACCTCGGCCCGCAGCGCGAGGCGGACGTGCCGGCCCGTGGCGGCCGAGGGCGCGGAGCGGACCATGCCGTCGGGGGCGGCGGTGCCCGCATCGGGGGCGGCCGGGGCCGCATCGGGGGCGGCCGGGGCCACATCGAGGGCGGCCGGGGCCGGGAGGGCGGCCGGGGCCGGGAGGGCGGCGGCCGGGGCGGCCCGGTCCGGGGCGGCCGGGTCCACGACGGCGGTGCCGGCCGTCCCGGGCGCGACCGTCCCCGTCGGCGGCGCGGGCTCCTCGCCGTCGGCGAGGCGACGCAGGCGCGGCAGGAGGTACTCGCGCTGGATCACGGCGACCCAGATCGCGCCGACGAGCAGCGCGACCTTCGCGAAGATCGCCCGGCCGTAGGCGGTGTCGGTCAGGTCGTAGAGCGACGTCAGGTGCAGGAGCGCCAGGCCCGTGCCCGCGAGGGTCAGGACGGCGACGGAGCCCAGGGCGACGGGCGAGAAGCGCAGGAGGACGGCGGCCAGCAGCGCGTGGCGCTCGCGGCCTGCGGGGCGCGTCCGGGTCGCCCGGGGCAGGACGAGGAGCAGCGCGGCCAGCCCGCCGAGCCAGGTGCCCATGCCGGCCACGTGGACGATCTGGATCGGGACGAGCGCCCACGCGGGCGACGAGGCCGCCGCGTGGCCGCCGACCGCCGGGGCGACGACGAGGAGCGCCACGAGCGCGATCGCGACGAGGGAGGCCCGGCCGGGGCGGCGGGACGCGGGTCCGTCCACCCCGTCCGGCCGCGGGCCCGCGTCTGCCAACCGCAGGCCCGCGTCGGCCGGCCCCGGGCCCGCGTCGGCCGGCCCCGGGCTCGAGGACGTCGGCCGGGGATCGGCGTCGACCGGCATCCCGCCGGTGCCGGCCGGCCGCAGGACGCCGCCGACCGGGCGCACGGCCCGCCCCGCGACGGCGGCGAGCGCCGCGAACGCCACGGCGCTCACGAGGAACCAGCCGCCGGTCCGCGTGCCGGCCACGTCGGCGAGGACGGACGGCCGCAGCGCGTCGCCGACCCCGGTGCCGCCCGCGACGGCGGCCTGCAGCACGAGCGCGGCGAGCGAGCCGGTCAAGCCGACCACGGCGGCGGCGCGCAGGGTGCGGCCGGCGGCGCGGGTGAACGCCTCGTCCGCGTCGGCGGGCGCGGTCCCGCGGGCGCGCAGCGGCGCCCAGACCACGAGGACGAGCACGAGCAGGCCGGTCGCGCCGCCGATGCCGAGGTAGCGGACCGCCCGCGCGACCGACAGCGCGGTGCCGATGCCCGCCGGCGCGCCCTCCTGGGCCGTCAGCTCGCGGACGTCCGGCGGCGCCGCGGTGACGCCCCGGCCGACGATGAAGGTCGCCCCGCCGGAGACGGGGTGCCCGTCGGCCGACACGACGCGGTACGTCGCCGCGTACGCGCCGCGGCCGGCGCCGGAGCGGACGCCGACCGCGAGCTGGTCGTCGCGGCCGGCGGGCCGCTCGACCTGCCCGTCGTCGACCCGCCGGCCGCGGTCGTCGACGACGCGCAGGGCGCCGAAGCTGCCCTCGACGCGCTCGGAGAACGTGAAGACGACCTGCTCCGGGGCCTCGTCGAGCACCGCGCCGCTCTCCGGCGACGTGCCGGTCAGCGACGCGTGCGCACCGGCGGTCGCCGGTGCGAGCACGGCGAGCGCCAGGACCGCGAGGACCCCCAGGAGCAGGCGCCGGATCACCAGACGTCCTCCGCGGGAGCGCCGGCCGCGCCGCGGCGCCGGCGGACCACGAGGACCAGTCCGCCGCCCAGCAGCAGCACGACGACGAGGCCGACGGCGGCGGGCAGCGGGAAGCCGGCCTGCTGCGGCGTCCAGTAGAGCGTCCCGTCGACGTCGACCGGCTTCCCGTCCACGACGATCGGGACGGTCCAGTCGACGACCTTCTGCGGCTCCGACGGGTCCTGCACCTGCGGTGCGGGCTCGCCCGTCTCGCCCATCCAGTGGATCCGGTGGTCGTGGAACTCGACCCGCGACGACCGGTCGATCGTTCGCCACTGCGGCTTCGAGTCGGGGCCGGAGGCGTTCGCCGACGCCGGGATGGGCGAGGTGCCCTTCGGGTCCCGGTTGGCGAACGTCGCCTGGCTGCGGAGGTTCTCCTGGACGGTCCCGTCGGGCAGGAGCCGCAGGTACGGCTCCTTGCGGTAGCCGGGGATCTCGACGGTCCTCCCGGTCTCGTTGGCGATCGCGAGCTGGTCGCCGCGGGCGAGGATCGAGACCTGCAGGCCGGGGACGGCGGGCGTCACGCCGTTCAGCCTGGAGTCGTAGTTCGGGTCGGCCTGGTGGGCCGCCGCGGGGGCGGCGCCCGCGAGGGCGCAGAGGACCGCCGTCAGGAGGACGACGAGCGGTCGGGTGGTCGGGCGGGGCACGGGGGCTCCTGGGTCGCGCGGATCGGTCGGCGACGCGCCGTCGGCCGGGGGCCGGGCGGGCCGCACGACGCCGCGGACCTAGGCCGGCGACGTCGCGGGACGGGCGCACCGTCCCCGCACGGGGGCGGGGGTGCGCCGGGGGACCGCCGGCCGGGGTGGACCGCGGACGCCGCCGCCGGCCGTGGCGCGACGGCCGCGGGCGAGCAGGACCTGCGGGCCGCGCAGGAGGAGCGCGACGGGACGCGGGCGCGGTGCGGGGGACCGACGGCGGCGCATCGCGCGGACGAGCCGCTCCTCGCCGGGCATCCAGCCGGCGGCGGCCAGGGCGACGAGGAGACCGGCGGGCGCCAGCTCGAGCGCGAGCGCGGCGTCGGCGAGCGCGATCGCGGCGAGGAGGAGCGCCGTCCCGGCCACCGCGAGGAGGCGGCGGCGCACCGTGTGGGCTGGTCCCGGCACGCCGCCCAGGGTATCCGACCGCTCCGTGACGGCGCGCCCGGCGCGGTCAGCCGGCGTCGCGCAGGCGATGGACCAGGCCGTCGAGGCTGCTGACCAGGAGCCGGCCGCGGCGGTCGAGCAGGTACGAGGTCTGCCGCGGGACGCGGACGCCCTCGCGGCGCAGCTCGGCCCCGGCCTCCGCGTCGGCGGGCAGCGACCAGACGAGCCCGCTGCAGGTGTCGCCGAAGACGTAGCGGTCGCGCAGGGCCGGGACCGCACCGGCCGCCGCGCCCCGCAGGGCGAGGCCCCCGACGGCGTTGCAGCCGTCGCGTTGGGTGTACGAGGCCACGGGCCAGATCAGGCGCAGGCCGGTCGTGAGCTCCCGGTTGCGCTGGATCCGCGCACCCTCGTAGGCGGACCAGCCGAGGTTCACGGGCGCGTCGGGCCGCCGGAGCGCGGCGGCCGGGATGCGGTCGATCTCCTCCGTCTGGGCCTCGGACGAGTCGCGTCCGGCGTCGGCGACCCACAGGGCGCCCGTGCGCGCGTCGAAGCTCAGCCGCCACGGGTTGCGCAGGCCGATGGCGACCTGGCGCCACCGGGGCGTGGGCGCCGCCGGGTCGGTGCTCAGGATCTTGCCGAGCATGGAGCGGCGGTCCTGGGCCTTCTGCCGGGGGTCGTACGCGGACCCGCCGTCGCCCAGGCCGACGTAGAGCCGGCCGTCCGGGCCGAGGACGGGCTCGCCGCCGTTGTGGTTCGCGTACGGCTGCTCCACGTCCAGCAGCGGCTGCCCCGCCGCGACGTCGACGCGTCCGTCGCGGACGGGGTAGCGGACGACGCGGTTGCGGCCGTCGCGGTCGGACTCGTGGACGACCACGCGGTCCTCCGCGCCGCCCCGGCCGTCGCCGACGAACACGAGGCCGAGCAGCCCCTGCTCGTCCTTCGTCGAGACGCGCCCGCGCAGGTCGAGGAACGGTGCCCCGTCCGCCGGGCCGTCGCCGTCGAGCCACCGCGCGGTCCCGGCCCGCTCGAGCACGAGGACCCGTCCGCGCGGGCCGGGCTCCTGGGCGAGCTGCACGGGCTCGACGAAGCCGTGGGCCACGCGCGAGCGCCGCAGGGTCGGCGAGGCCACCTCGACCTGCGGCGACAGGCCCGCGGAGGCCGGGGGAACGGGGCGCTCCGGCGCGTCGTCGTCGGCGCCGCAGCCGCCGAGGCCGAGGCCGAGGGCGAGGGCGAGGGCGGCCAGGACGGCGAGGACCGGGATCCGGGTCGTCGCCGCGCGCACGGCCCGGAGGATACGGGGGAGCCCTTCTGGCCCGCTGTACCCTGCCCCGGTGCGGAATCCGTCGTCCCCGGCCCTCCCTGCTCCGCCGTTGCCCCCGGCCGACCTGCGGGTCGCCGACCTCGACGGACGCCGCGTGGGCGTCTGGGGCGCCGGCCGGGAGGGCGCCGCGGCGCTGCGGGCGCTCGCCCGGCACGCGCCCGGGAGCACGGCGCTCGTGGCGACCTCCGACCCCGCGCCGGCGGACGCCGCGCCGCTGCCCGGGGACCCGGGCGGCCGGACCGTGCCGTGGCTCTCCGGCGCGGAGGGCCTCGACGCCCTGGCGGCGTGCGACGTCGTGATCCGCTCCCCCGGCGTGCCCGTGCGCGGCCCCGAGGCCGACCGGGTGCGGGCCGACGGCGCCGTCCTGACGACGGGCACGGCGCTGTGGCTCGCGGAGCGCTCGGGCTCCGAGACGGTGATCGGCATCACCGGCACGAAGGGCAAGAGCACGACGAGCTCGCTGCTGCACCACCTGCTCGGCAAGGCCGGGATCTCGAGCCGGCTGATGGGCAACATCGGCGCGCCGCTGCTCGACGCGCTCTCGCCGGCGGACCCGCCGGAGGCGTGGGTGCTCGAGCTGTCGAGCTACCAGCTGAGCGACCTCCCGCGGGCGCCCACGGTGTCCGTCGTCCTGAACCTGCTGCGCGACCACCTGCCCTGGCACGGCGACGAGGCCACGTACCACGCGGACAAGCTGCGGATCCTGACCGCGGGCGACGGCCCCCGGCTCGCGGTCCTCTCCCACGCCGACCCGCTCCTGCGGGCGGCGGCGGAGGAGCTGCGCAGCCCGGTGCTCTGGGTCGACGAGCCCCACGGGCTGCACGTCGCCGGCGGCCGGGTGCTCGACGGGCCGCACGACCTCTGCGGCGTCGACGAGCTGCCCGTCCGGGGGGTCATCGGCGCCCGCAACGCCTGCGCCGCCCTGGAGTGCGTGCGCGCGCTGGGCCACGAGATCCCCGACCTGGCCGGCGCGCTGCGCGACTTCGCGACGCTGCCCCACCGGCAGCAGGTGCTCGCGCGCCGGGGCGGGCGGACGTGGGTCGACGACTCCATCTCGACGACGCCCGAGGCCGCGATGGCCGCGATCGCGGCGTTCGCACCCGGTCCGGTCGTCCTCGTCGCGGGCGGCCTGGACCGCCGGCAGGAGTACGGGGCGCTCGTGACGGCGCTGGCCACGGGCGCGGTGCCGACGGGCGCGATCGGCGAGCCGCCGGCGCACGTCGCGGTCGCGGGCCTCGTCGCGCTGCCCGGCACGGGGCCCGCGCTCGCCGCGGCGCTGCGGGACGCCACGGCGGGCCGGCCGGACGCTCCCGCGATCGAGGAGGTGCCGATGGGCGCCCCGGACGAGGTCGCCTCCGCCGCCGCGGCCGCCGCGGACCGCATCGCCCCCACGAACGCGACCGTGGTGCTCTCCCCCGCGGCCCCGAGCCACAACGTCTTCCGCGACTTCGAGGACCGCGGCGACCGCTTCGCCGCGGCCGTCGCCGCGCTGCCGGAGGGCTGAGCCCGCCTCAGACCACCGCGGCGAGCTCCGCCGCGAGGTCGCCCCGCGGGCGCACCTCGACGGAGCCCAGCCCGAGCCAGCCGGCCATCGCGTGCAGCTCCGCCGCAAGCTCCCGGGCGACGTGGGTGCGGTCCCCGGCGTCCTCCTCCGCGAACGCCGCCTGCACGAGCAGGACCCCGGCACCGCGGTCCGCCTTGAGGTCCACGCGGGCCACGAGCCGGTCGCCGAGCAGGAACGGCAGCACGTAGTAGCCGTGGACCCGCTTCTCCCGCGGCACGTAGATCTCGAGGCGGTAGCGGACGCCGAAGAGCGCCTCGGTCCGGGTCCGCTCGAAGATCAGCGGGTCGAACGGCGCGAGCAGCGCGCGGGCGTCGACCGTCCGCGGCTGCCGGGCGTCGACGTGGAGGTACGCGGGTCGGCGCCACCCGTCGATCGTGGCGGGCAGCAGCTCGCCGCTCGCCACGAGGTCCCGGATGGCGGGGCGGGCCTGCGCGGGGCTCAGGCGGAAGTAGTCGCGCAGGCACTGCTCCGTCCCGACCCCGTGCGCGCGCGCCGCGATCCGCACGAGCTCGCGGATCGCGTCCTCGGGCTCGGGGTCCGGGGCGTCATGGACCTCCGGCGGCAGGACGCGGGCGGGCACGTCGTAGCGCCGCTCGAACTGCGGCGTGCGGCCCGCGGAGGTCACGCGGCCGACGAAGAAGAGGTACTCCAGGGCGCGCTTGACCCCGGACCAGTTCCAGGCGTACCCGTTGCCGCGGCGCTCGGGCAGGACGAGCCGGCCGGCGGCGACGTCGGCCTCGAGGCGGCGCTCGAGCTCGACCGCGGTCAGCGGGCCGTGCGCGAGCACCTCGGCCTCCACGGCGGCCAGGAGCTCCGGCTGCTCGGCGGCCCGCCGGATCATGCCCCACCCCTCCTCGTCGATCCGCGCCATCCGCCACCGCAGCAGCCGGTGGGTCTCGGGCGGCACGAACGACGCCTCGTGCGCCCAGTACTCCACGAGCCGCCGCGGGCGCCGCGCCGTCGCGCGCTCGAGCAGCCCCAGGTCGTAGGGGCCCAGACGGCTGAAGATCGGCAGCAGGTGGGCGCGGGCGACGACGTTGACGGAGTCGATCTGCAGGAGCCCGACGCGGTCGATGACCCGCCCGAGGTGGGCGGGCGTGAGCCGCGCGGGCGGGCGGCGGTGCGCCCGGTCCGCGAAGCCCTGGGCGGCCAGGGCGATCCGGCGGGCGCGCGGGACGCCCAGGCGCACGGGTGGGCGCTCGGTGCTCACGGCGCGGTCCCCGGGGTCAGCGGGGCCGCAGGGCGTCGATACCCCGCCGCCACAGGAGCTCGACGTCGACGCCCGGCGGCAGGCGGCCCTGGAGCTCGAGCGTCAGGAGCCCGTGCGAGAAGGACCAGACCGCGAACGCGCCGAGGGCGTCGCCGTCCATCGCCTCGCGCAGCGCGCGACCGGCGACGAGCTCCGCGGAGCGCACGAGCGGCCCGGGATCCAGGGGCGCCGCCATCATCAGCTCGTAGAGGTGCCGGTGCTCCTTGCCCCACCGGCGGAACGCCTGCACTACCGTCCACAGCGCGTCGTCGGCGCCCTCGACGGCCGTCTCCATCGCCGCGCCCTGGCGCCGGAGCCCGATGGCGATCATGGCGTTCTCGATCGCCCCCTTGTCCGGGAGGTGCTTGTAGAGCGACGGGGCGCGGACGCCGAGCCGACCCGCGACGATGCGCATGGAGACGGCGTCCATGCCGCCCTCCTCGAGCAGCTCGAGCGCGACCTCGACGATCTGCTGCGCGCGCGGCGTCAGCGACGGGACCTCGAGCTCCACGAGCTCGCGCTCCCGGACCTCGCGCAGGTCGTCGCCCGGGGCGACGGGGCCGGGCTCCGGCGACGCGCCGCTCACCACGTCACCTCGTCGGCGGGCCGCAGCGCCGCGAGGCCCCGGCGGAAGACGGCGTCGCGGTCGTAGCTCTGCGGGATCCGGCCCTTCGCCTCGAGGTCCACGAGGCCGTGCACGAAGGCCCAGATGCACATCGCCGCGACCCCGTCGAAGCCCGTCGCGCGGGCGACCGACTCGGCCGACCGGAGCTCGGCGCCGCGGACGAGCGGGCCGTCGTCGAGCCGGCCGCGGGTGTAGAGCCGGTAGAGCGCGGGGTGCGCGTGGGCGTACTCGCGGTAGGCGGTCATGACCGCCGTCAGCGGGTCCTCCCCGGCGTCGGCCGCGGACGCGCCGGCGGCCATGCCGATGGCGCCCATCTCGTCGAGGATGAGCGCGATGATCGCGTTCTCCATCGCCAGCTTGTCCGGCAGGTGCTTGTAGAGCGAGGGCGCGCGGACGCCGAGGCGCGCGGCGATGCGGCGCATCGACATCCCCTCCTCGCCCTCCTCCTCGAGCAGCTCGCGGGCGACCTCGACGATGCGCATGGCCCGCGGGGAGCGCGCGACCTCCTCGGGCGGGTCGCTCCAGAACTCCGCCGTGGCCTCCGCGCCGAGCATCGGCGGCGGCAGCTCGGCCCCGTCGTCCTCGTGGCGCAGGTGCGCGACGCCGCGACGCCAGACGAGGTCCGGGTCGTAGGCCGGCGGGAGGCGCCCCTTCATCTCGAGGTCGACGAGCCCGTGGGCGAAGCTCCACAGCGTCACGGCGCCCTCGAGGTCGTCGCGCATCGCCCAGCGCAGCGGGTCGCCGCTGTAGAGCGCGGCGGACTGCACGAGCGGCGACTCGTCGAGCTCCCCGTCCATCGCGACGGCGTAGCGCTGCGGGTGCTCCCTGGCCCAGCGCCGGAACGCCTCGAGGATGGCCCCGACGGGGTCCTCGGCGCCGGTGATCGCGGCGCGCATGGCCTCGCCGTTCTCGCGCAGGATGTCGGCGACGAGAACGTCGAGGATCGCCCGCTTGTCCGGGAGGTGCTTGTAGAGCGAGGGCGCGCGGACGTCGAGCCGGGCCGCGATGGCCCGCATGGAGAGGGCGTCGATGCCCTCCTCGTCCAGGATCTGCCGGGCGACGTCGACGATCTCCCGCACCCGCGGCTTCAGGTCGGGCACCGCCGCGTCGACCACCATCCGCTCGGCGACGGTCAGGCCGGCGCCGGGCAGGACCCGGCCCTCCAGCTCGCGCCCCGCGTCGGGGGTCGTCGCGGTCGGGCGCACGTCGAGGTCCCCGCTCACGGCGTGCCCAGCACGGCGACGACCGCGTCCTGCAGATCGAGGGGCAGCGCGCGCAGCGCGGCGTCGTCCAGGACGAACGGCGCCGCGTCGCGGTGCGGGTCGGCCGGCAGCGGGACCAGGCCGGTGAGGTGCTCGTCGCGCAGACGCCGCACGACGGCGTGGTCGACCCACGCGTCGCGTCCGGGGCGCCCGTCCTCGTCGACGCCCTCCGCGATCAGCCGCATGGCCAGGAGCGACTCGGCCTCCTCGCCGACGCACTCGAACGGCTTGTGCTCCCGCAGGCCGGCGAGGTCCGCGAAGCCGTCTTGCTGCGCCTCGTCGGCCAGCATGTCGGTGCCGAAGATCGCCTCGAGCTGCGACGGGTCGAGCGTCGGGGCGAGGGCGAGGTACACGAAGCGGCACTTCGGGCAGTCCGCGCACCAGCGCGTGCCGCGCCGGGCGGGGTCGATCCGAAAGACCGCGTTGCACGACGTGAAGACGGGGTGAAAGCGCTCGAGCCGGGAGAACGCCCGGGCGATGGCGAGCTCGCCGGCGGGGCGCAGCACGGAGCGGTACCCCAGACCGGCCGAGACCTCCTCCGCCAGGAGGGCGCCGAGCTCGGACTCGAAGTGCGCGCCCTTGCTCCACTGGTGGTTGACCTCGAGCCCGTCCCAGACGAGGTTGCCCTCGGACGCCGAGCGCTCGTTGGCCATCGCGACCTCGTCGGCGCCGTGCAGGACGGCGGTCATCAGGGCGATCGTGGAGACCACGGCGGTCACCGGTACGTGGCCGTTGAGCGCGCCGGACGCGTTGAGGTCGCCGAGGTTCGGGGACAGCCGCCGCACCGCGACGGCGTGCGGCAGGCCGGAGACGGCGACGCAGTCGACGATCGGCACGGGCCGGCCGACGGAGAAGAGGAGCGGGTCGCGCCCCGCGCGCTGCACGACCTCGAGCGCGACGACGGAGTCCTTGCCGCCGCCGATCGGCACGAGCGTGCGGCCCGTCGCCGCGAGCTCGACGGGGCCGGCGGGCGTGCCGACGGCGTCCGGCAGCGCGCCGCGCCGGCGCACGTCGACGCCGTTGCGGTACGCGAACTCGCCGAGGCCGAGCGTGTAGACGTCGCGCAGCAGGGCGCGCAGGCGCGGCGACGGGGCGCCCGAGCCGTCGAGCCCGCCGACGCCCGGCGCGAACGCGATCCGGGGCGGCGCGGCGGTCTTGAAGTACGAGACGCCGGCGAGCAGGTGCAGCAGCCGCGCGAGCCGGCGCAGCACCTCGCGCCGGGCCTCGTCCTGCGGCCACGCGACGTCGTCGAAGCGCACCGTCTCCTCGAACGCCACGTCGTCGAGCCGGTAGCGCAGGGCGACCGTGGCGGACGCCTCGTCGACCTCGACGCCCGAGAACTCGAACGTGTCGAACGCCGCGGGGTCGAAGGACGGGTCCGCGACCGAGGGTGCTGAGGCGGTGGGGGAGCCGTCCATCACCCCTCCGAGGGTATCCGAGCGGGCGGAAGCGGTCGCACCCGGGTGGAACGGGGCGTCCGCCCCGCCGGGTCAGGACGGGGAGCGCAGCGCGCGCCGCAGGATCTTGCCCGTGGCGCCCCGCGGCAGCTCGTCGCAGAAGACGACGTCCCGCGGGACCTCGTAGCGCGGTCGGCGGGCGCGCACGTGCTCCCGCACCGCCTTCGCCGACAGCCGCGCGCCCGGTGCCTTGACCACGTGCACCGCGATCCGCTCGCCGTAGTGCTCGTCGGGCACGCCGATCGCCGCGACCTCCTTGACGCCCGGGTGCTCCTCCAGGACGTCCTCCACGGTGCGCGGGTAGACGTTCTCGCCGCCCGAGATGATCATGTCGTCCTCCCGGCCGAGGACGAAGAGGCGCCCGAGGTCGTCGAGGTAGCCGACGTCGCCGGTCTCGCTCAGGCCGTCGCGCTGGGGCAGCCGCGTGCCGTCGGTGTACCGGTCGTTGGCCAGGCCGCCGCCGACGAGGATGCGCCCCGTGCGGTGGGTGGGCAGGGCGACGCCGCCGCGGTCGACGATGCGGACCCGCGCGCCGAGCGACACGCGCCCCGCCGTCGTCGGGGCCGCGCGCAGGTCGGCCGGGTCGGCGATCGCGCCCCAGCCGACCTCGGTCGCCCCGTACAGGCTGTGCAGGGTGTCGCCGAAGACGTCCATCCAGCGCGTGGCGAGGTCGCCGGGCAGCGCGGAGCCCGACGTCGCGGTGACCCGCAGGCGCGAGAGGTCGAACTCCTCGCGCACGCCCGGGTCGAGCTCGAGGATCCGGCCGAGCATCACGGGGACCGCGACGAGCACGTCGACGCCGTGCCGGGCGACGGAGCGCAGCACGTCCTCCGGGTCGAAGTCGCGGCGCAGCACGACCGTCGAGCCGAGCAGCATCGCCATGAGGAGGTTCGCGAAGCCCCAGGCGTGGAAGAGCGGCGGGGCGATGAGGAACGTGCCGCCGTCGCGGTAGTCCATGCGGTCGAGGAACGACACGGGCGCGCCGAGCGCGATCCGGCTGCGGCGCGTGCCCTTCGGGACCCCCGTGGTGCCCGAGGTCAGCAGGACCACGCGTCCGGGCGAGCCCGGGTAGGCCAGGGGCCGGCCGTCGCCCTCGACGATGAGCTCGTCGAGCGACCGCACGCCGGGCCGCGAGGGGTGCTCCGCGTCCCAGGCGGCGACGACGCGGGAGACGCCGTCGACCGTCCCGCGCGCCGGGTCCGACGAGACGCCGGTGGCCGCGCCGAGGGCCTCGTCCATCACGCCGAGGAGGTCGGCGTCGCAGACGAGCGCGGTCGGGCGCTCGCGGTCGAAGACGGCGCGGACCTGCGGCGCCGCGAAGGCGGTGTTGACCAGGAGCGCGTCCGCGCCGGCCTTCGAGACCGCGACGAGCGTCTCGACGAAGCCGCGGTGGTTGCGGCACGCGATCGCGACGCGGTGCCCCTCCCCCACGCCGCGGTCGCGCAGCGCGACGGCCAGCGCGGTCGTGCGGTGGTCGAGCTCGGCGTACGTCAGCGCGCGGTCGCCGTCGATGATCGCCATCCGGTGCGGGTCCCGGGTGGCGGCCGCGGCGTACGCGCCGGCCGGGGTGGCGCCCCAGTGCGCGAGCTGCCGGGCGATCGTGGCGTACTTGTCCGGGCGCATCGGCCGCAGGACGCCGGCCCGCCGGAAGACGCGGGCGGACCGGGCCGCGAGCATCGCGACCTCGACCGGTCCCGGGCGCGGCGCGGGCGCGTCCTCGGCCAGCAGGATCCGCTCGACGGCGCGGAGCATCTCGCGCACGCGGCGGCGCATCTCGGGCAGCGCGACGACGCCGGCCAGTGCTCCGGGCACGCCGCCGGGCGGGTTGTACCCGGCGCGGACGGAGATCCGGGCGCCGTCGCCGGAGGGCCGGACGCGCAGCGCGACGTGCAGGTCGATGCCGGTGACGCCGACGGCGACCATGTCGCGGCCGTCGCGCAGGACCGTCACCTCGAGCTCGCTGCCGAGCTCCGCGGCCCCGATCGCCAGGACGGTCCGCAGGCGGGTGCCCTGGCGGAGCGGCCCGTCGCCCAGCACCTCGAAGGTGACGAGGCCGGGGAGCGTGCGACCGATGACCCGGGGGTCGATCACCGTGCGCCAGGCGCGCTCGGGCGAGACCGGCAGGTCGATGCGCTCCGAGAGCCTCATCGGGCCTCCCAGCCCACGACGGGGATCCGGCGCCGACGGCCGAGCTCCGTGAGCATCTCCTGCATCGTGCCGGCCACGTGCTCGTGGACCTCCTGCTCGTCGGGGTCCTCGCCGAAGCGCCCGGTCACGTCGATCGGCGGCAGCACCTGCACGACGATCTTCGCCGGGAGCGGCACGTGGCCGAGCAGGTCGCCGACGTTGACGCCCCACGGCAGCGACAGGGAGAGCGGGAGCGCCCGGATCCCCAGGCTGCGGTCCGTCCCCAGGGCGCGGGCGAGGCGCTCGCCGCGGCCGAGGAAGAGCGCGGTCTCCTGCCCGCCGATGGCCACGACGGGCACGATCGGCACCCCCGCCTGCACCGCGAGGCGGACGTAGTCCGTGCGGTCCCCGAGGCGGATCCGGGCGGACTCCGTGCTGGGGCGGTGCGCCTCGCGCTCCCCGCCGGGGTAGACCAGCACGCACGAGCCGGAGTCGAGCGCCTCGCGGGCGATCGCGGGATCGGGCGGCAGCGTCCCGAGGCGGCGCAGGAACCCGAGTCCCGGGTAGGCCGAGACGAGGTTGTGGACCATGACGTGCAGCGGCCGCTCGGGACCGAAGTGGCTCGCGAAGCCCAGGGCGAAGACGAACGAGTCGGGCGTGACGGTGCCGCCGGAGTGGTTGCCGACCAGGAGCGCCGGCCCGTCGCGCGGGACGTGGTGCAGGCCGCGGACCTCGGCGCGGAACCACAGGCTCGCGACCATCCAGGCCACCGGCATCGCGTCGCGGATCAGGAGCCCGTCGCGGTCGTCGAGGTCGCCCTGCGCCGCGCGGGACCGGGCGGTCGCGGCGGCCGCGGAGAGCAGCCCCCGCGCGGGGACCGTCACGGGCGTCATGGCGGTGCGGCCGACCCCCGCGGCGGCGGCGGCGAGGCCGTCGAGCACCCCGCGGGCGCCCCGGACGGCGACGGCCGGCAGCGGACCGCGCGCCGGCCGGCGCGGGGCGGGCGTGGCCGCGGGGTCGGGCGGGAGGTCGGTCGGCGGCGAGGAGCGGGGCATGTGGCGGGCCGCAGGGACGATATCCCGCGGCGGCCCGGCCGTCGACGCCCCCCGACGGCACGGGGCGGCGGGGGGGCACGGCGGACGGGCGGGCCGGTCCCCGGCGGGCACGTTGCTAGCCTCGGGTCGATACCCCCTCTGGGTATCGCAACCGTCGCACGAGGAGACCCCGATGAGCAGCCCCGGACCCACGCTCGAGTACGTCGTCACCGGCATGACCTGCAGGCACTGCGTCGCCTCCGTCACCGAGGAGGTGTCCGAGGTCGCCGGCGTCACCGGCGTCGACGTCGACCTGCCGACGGGCCGCGTCGCCGTCCACGGCGAGGGCGTCGACGAGGAGGCCGTCGTCGCGGCCGTGGCCGAGGCGGGCTACAAGGTCGTCGACTAGCGGCCCCCGGGACCCCCGCCGAGGGGGTCCCGTCCCATGTCCGGAGCGCCCGGGCGGGTCGGCGTCCCATGCCCCGACGGACCCCGTCGGACCCGTGGGACACGGGGCGTCGGCATTCCCCTGTGCGGTGTCCACGGACGTATGCTGGCGCCCACCGGAACGGGCATCCCGACACCCGCCCGGCTCCCCCATGGCTCCTCCGTCCGCCACCGCTCCGGCCCGCGACCGGGTCGACATCCGACCGACCGCCCTGCTGCTCAGGGCGGCCGCCGAACGCCACGGCGTCGACGCCACCTGCAGTCGCTTCCGCCTCTGCCGCCGCCGGCTCGGCGCGGTCATCGCGATGCGCACGACGCGCGGCCAGCACGCGCACTTCCTCGAGCGCGGCAGCGTCGAGGACATCGTCACGCACGGCCCGGAGACCTTCGCGGTCCTGCACGTCCCGCTCGCCGGGACCCTGCAGGCGCGGCTCGGGGACCTGCTCGTCGAGCGCGGACCGGACGCCCTGGCCCGCGACCTGGGCATCGAGCTGCCCCGGGCGCCGCGGTTCGTCGAGCAGATCACGATGGGCCGGGCCGGCAACGGCGCCCGGGTGACGCACGTGTGCGCCACGATCGCGGAGCGCGCCGGCATCGATCCCGCGAGCCTCGAGGACCACGCCATCGAGCGCGGCTGGTGCCCCTCCTGCACGGAGCAGGTGCTCGTGGCGGGCGACCGCCGCTGCCCCTGGTGCGACACGGGCGTGGCGCTCGACGAGCGCGAGACCGCCGACGCGCACCGCACGCCGGCGGACCGCGGGCACCTCCTCCGGCGCTGAGGCTCCGGGGGCGCACCGGCGCCCCCTCCCCCGCCGGCGCGCGGGGCGCCGCTCGTGCCTCGTCGGCCGTCGGC
>WLOB01000057.1 GCA_009699505.1 Actinomycetota bacterium
ACCGCGGCCGGCGCCGCACGGGGCGGCGCGGGCGGCGGGACGCCGCCCGTCGGCCGCGCCCTCAGCCCACCCGCACCCCGACGCCCCCGGAGCGGGCCGGCAGCACCATCGGGCCGCCGAGGTAGCGCGCGGTGATCCGCAGCCGCCGGGAGCCGCTCCGGGCGACGGACGCCGACGGTCGCACGACGGCGGCGTACCCGCAGACGCCGCCCGTCCGGCGCAGCCTCACGGTCGTCCGCGCGACGCGGCGGCCGGCCAGCGTCGCGTCGACCCGGACGCGCCCGGCGCACGCCTCCGGCGGCGTGGCCGGGGAGAGCCGCAGCCGGCCCGTGACCCGCAGCCGGTACGGCGCCCGGCGGTCCCGCGTCGTCCCGGCGCGGAGCGTCAGGCCACGGGCCCGCAGGCGCCCCGGGGTCGCGACGGGCGCGTCCCCGTCGGCGACCCGCAGGCGGCCGATGCGGATGCGCTGCGGGTGGTCGCCGACGGGGATGCTGGCGATCTCCTTCTCCTCGTCGTAGGAGAGCACCGCGACGCGGTCCGCCCCCGACACCGACACGTAGCAGTGCCGCCCGTCCATGCTGTTCGTCGACCAGTAGGGCTTGGACCCGACGGGCACGATCGTCGCCTTCAGCGTGTCGCGGCGGACGATCGCGGCGTAGTCGGACATCGTCCCCGCCGCGCAGAGCTTCGTGCCCTCCGGGTTGATCGCCAGGCCGTGGTGCGCGGAGTCGAGCACGTAGTCCGGTCGCGCGACGTCGCGCGAGGAGTCCGACAGCGGCAGCCGCGCCACGCGGGTCACGCGGTCCTCCTGCAGGTCGTACTCCACGAAGCCGTGGAGGAACGAGAACTGCAGGTAGACGAACCGCTCGCCGGGCGCCACGGCCATCGGCCGGACGGCCGCGCTGATCTCGGGGTGCCCGGCCTCGTCGAGCTTCCTCCGCATGTCGATGGACCGGATCACCTTGTAGGTGCGCGCGTCGACGACCTGGAAGATCCGCAGGCCCTTCGTGCCGTCGAACATCGGCTCGTCGAGCGGCGTGAAGACGCTGCCGATGCTCGCGTGGAAGATCGTCCGCGCGTCGGCCGAGTAGTTGCTCTCGTGCGGCTGGTCGCCCGACGGGAAGCTCGTGACGACCCGGCCGTCCTTCGTGTCGATGACGTGGACCTTGCGGGCCGTCGACGCGGAGACGAGCACGCGCGTGCCGTCGGGCGAGATCGCCATGTGGTCGGCGCGGATCCCCTCGACCTCGGTGCGCCACACGATCGCCCGGGTCCGCAGGTCGATCGCCACGACGTCCTTCAGACTCGGCCGCGAGACGTAGATCATGCGGCCGTCGGGCGACGGGAAGAGGTCGTCGACGAGCTGGTCGCTGCCCATCCCGATCTGCTGGCGGATGAGCAGGAACGCGGCGAGCGCGGCGGGGTTGGACTCGATCTGCCGCATCCGCTCGGGCAGGTCCGGGACGACGTTCAGGCGGAACAGCCGCCGGAACGTGACGGGGTCGATGACGTCGGCGGTGCCGTCGTGGTTGTTGCCGACGACGAGGATCTCGCGGGTCCCCGGGACGTGGGCGGCGGACTCGACGGCCCCGGCCGGCGCCGCCGCGGCCCGGACGTGGCGGATCGGCGCGATCCTACGCGCGGGGCCCCGGCGCGGGGCGGAAATCGGTCGCGCCGCCGGGGTGACCTCCTTGCCCCGCGCCTCCCCGCGCCGCGACGCGCCCCGCGGTGACGTCCGGCGACGCGCCGGGGCCCGCCCGTCCAC
This sequence comes from Actinomycetota bacterium, assembly GCA_009699505.1. GTDB lineage: Bacteria > Actinomycetota > Thermoleophilia > Solirubrobacterales > Solirubrobacteraceae > Patulibacter. The sequence goes on from WLOB01000057.1 coordinate 1,766, forward strand.
GCGCGTCCGGGCGGACCGATCCGCGGCGGTACCCTCCACGGATGCCCGCCCTCAGGTCCCGCACCGTCACGCACGGTCGCAACATGGCCGGTGCCCGCTCCCTCCTGCGGGCCTCCGGCGTCGCCGCCGCCGACATCGGCAAGAAGCCGATCATCGCCGTCGCGAACTCCTACACGCAGTTCGTCCCGGGCCACACGCACCTGCAGCCCGTCGGGACGATCGTCTCCGAGGCGATCCAGGCCGCCGGCGGCATCGCGCGGGAGTTCAACACGATCGCGGTGGACGACGGCATCGCGATGGGCCACGGGGGGATGCTCTACTCGCTGCCCTCGCGCGACCTCATCGCGGACTCCGTCGAGTACATGGTCAACGCGCACTGCGCGGACGCCCTGATCTGCATCTCGAACTGCGACAAGATCACGCCGGGCATGCTGAACGCCGCGCTGCGGCTGAACATCCCGACGGTCTTCGTCTCGGGCGGCCCGATGGAGGGCGGCACCGCGACGCTCGTGGACGGCACCGTCCGCAAGCGCCTGAACCTCGTCACCGCGATCGCCGAGGCCGTCGCGGACGAGGTCTCCGACGAGGACATCGCGATCATCGAGGAGAACGCCTGCCCGACCTGCGGCTCCTGCTCGGGCATGTTCACCGCCAACTCGATGAACTGCCTGACCGAGGCCCTGGGCCTCGCGCTGCCGGGCAATGGCTCGATCCTCGCCACCCACACGGCGCGCAAGGACCTCTACGAGGCCGCGGGCCGCTGCGTCGTCGACATCGCCGCTCGCTACTACGACGGCGACGACGACTCCGTGCTGCCGCGCTCCATCGCCACCCGCGAGGCGTTCGAGAACTCCATGGCGCTCGACGTCGCGATGGGCGGCTCGACGAACACCGTGCTGCACATCCTCGCCGCCGCGCAGGAGGCCGAGCTCGACTTCACGATGAAGGACATCGACGCGGTCTCCCGGCGCGTCCCGTGCCTCTGCAAGGTCGCCCCGAACGGCGAGTACCTCATGGAGGACATCCACCGGGCGGGCGGCATCCCCGCCATCCTCGGCGAGCTGCGCCGCGCCGGCCTGTTCCACGAGGACGTCCGGACCGTGCACGCGGGGAGCGTCGACGACTGGCTCCTGACCTGGGACATCCGCTCCGGGCAGGCCTCGGACGAGGCGATCGAGATGTTCCACGCCGCACCGGGCTGCAGGCGCTCCGCGAAGGCGTTCTCGCAGTCCGAGCGGTGGGAGTCCCTGGACACCGACCCCGCCGACGGCTGCATCCACAGCGTCGAGCACGCCTACTCTGCCGACGGCGGCCTGGCGATCCTCTACGGCAACCTCGCGGTGCGCGGCTGCGTCGTGAAGACCGCGGGCGTCGACGAGTCCATCCTGACGTTCAGCGGCCCCGCGGTCGTCGTCGAGAGCCAGGACGACGCGGTCGACGCGATCCTCTCCGACCGCGTCAGGGAGGGCGACGTCGTCGTCATCCGCTACGAGGGCCCGCGCGGCGGCCCGGGCATGCAGGAGATGCTCTACCCCACCTCGTACCTCAAGGGCCGCGGCCTGGGCAAGGCGTGCGCCCTCGTCACCGACGGCCGGTTCTCCGGCGGCACCTCGGGCCTGTCGATCGGGCACGTCTCGCCCGAGGCGGCGTCCGGCGGCACGATCGCCCTGGTCGAGGACGGCGACACGATCACCATCGACATCCCGAACCGGCGGATGAGCCTCGACGTCCCCGACGACGAGCTCGCCGAGCGGCGCAGCCGCCTCGAGCGCGGCACGGGCTACGTGCCGGCGTCCCGCGACCGCGTGGTCTCCCCCGCCCTGCGCGCCTACGCCGCGATGGCGACGTCCGCCGACACGGGTGCGGTCCGCGACGTCAACGCGGTCGAGCGCGCGGTGGCCGCGGCGGCGGACTCGCGCTCCGCGGCGCTCTCGGGCGACTGAGGGCGCGGGCGGGCGACCGTCGACGGGCGCGGGCGCTCAGGCCCGGTCCGACAGGACGAGCCGCCCGTCCCGCATCGCCGCCGTGACGCGTCGGCGCGGGGCCGGCGGGTCGACCACCCGCAGGGTCAGGTCGTCCAGGACGAGGACGCCGCCGTGCACCAGGTGGTCCGGGGCCGCGTCCGGCCCCGACAGGAGCGCGGCCTTGCTGCGGCGCTCCGCCTCGAGCGCCGTCGGCGCCAGGGCGCTCACCTGCACGACGCCGGTGAACGCCGGCCGGCCCGTCGCCGGGTCGAGCAGGTGGTGGGCGGGCCCGCCGTCGGGTCCGGTCCAGCTGCGGCGCGCGATGCTGCTCGTCGCCACCGCGCCGGCAGCGCGCTCGAACACGTGGGCGATGCCGCCCGACGGGTGCGCGATCCGCACCTCCCGACGGGCGCCCCGCGTGCCGCCGAGGCGCAGGTCGCCGCAGCAGTCGACGACGAACCGCCCGTAGCCCGCGAGCCGGTCGGCCAGCAGGTCCGCGAAGAGCCCCTTCGCCAAGCCGCCCGCGTCGATCGCCACGCCGGGGGGCCGGGTGACCGTGCCGGCGCGCGGGTCGACCTCGATCGTCGCCCACCGGCGCCGCGGGTCGGGGCCCGCCGGGAGGCGCGGCGGGGCGGCGGCCAGCGCGGCCGCGAGGTCGAGGCCCGGACCGACGAGCGGGGCCGCGTAGCCCGCGGCGTCGAGCTCCCCGGCGACCGTCGCGTCGACGAGTCCGCCGGAGGCCCGGCCCGCCTCGATCGTCGCCCGGGCGAGCAGGAGCATCTCCGGCGAGACGGCCACCGTCCGGGCGGCCGACGCGTTCAGGCGCGAGAGCTCGCTCCCCGGGACGAACCGCGAGAAGCGGTCGTGCCAGGCGAGGAGCTGCAGGCGGGCCGTCTCGATCGCCCGCGGCGCCGGACCGAGCGGCCCGATCCCCGACAGGTGCACCGCGCAGGTCCCGCCGAAGCAGGCGAAGGCCGCGTGGTGCTCGGGCGAGGGCGACCGGTCCATGGGGCGATCCTGCGCCGCGGACCTGGGGCGCACGCGAGGCGTCCCTGGGAGTTCGCCGAGCGCGGGGTGCCGCCCGGGCCGTGGCGTGGGCCCGTCCGTCGGCCTCGTCCCGCGACGGACGGCCCGAGTCCGCGCCGGGCCCCGTGCGCGCCCCGCCGTCGACCCGGCGGACGACGCCCGCCGGCCGAGGCCTGCGGCCCTCTCAGGTCCCGCAGAAGGTCCGGAAGCCCGGGCCGAAGTCCGACGGCGCCGGCAGGGCGTAGGCCTCGAGCCCCTCGCGCGCCTCGTACGGCGAGGCGAGGACGTCGAGCATCCGCTCGAACGGGCCGAGGTCCCCGGCGGTGGCCGCGGCCAGGGCCTCCTCGACGAGGTGGTTGCGCGGCACGTAGACGGGGTTGACCGCGTCCATCGCGTCCGCGACGGCGGCGGGGTCGCGCCCCTCGGCCGCGAGGTCCGCGCGCCACCGCGCGGCCCAGGGATCGAGCGCCGAAGGGTCCGCGAGGAGCGAGCGCGTCGCCCCGTCGTCGCCGCGGACCGCGGCCGAGAGCGACCGGAAGAACGCGGTGTGGTCGGCACCCTGGGCGTAGAGCAGCTCGAGCAGGTCGGCGAACAGCGCGTCGTCGCCCGGCGCCCGCTCCAGGCCGAGCTTGGCCCCCATGCCGCGGCTCCAGTGCTCGTCGTACCGGGTCGGGAACGACTCGAGGACCCGGGTGAGGCCCGCGACGGCCGTCGCCTGGTCGTCCGACACGAGCGGCAGCAGCGCCTCGGCGAGGCGCGCGAGGGTCCACTGGGTGATGTGGGGCTGGTGGCCGTACGCGTACCGCGCGCCCTCGTCGATCGAGCTGAAGACCGTGGACGGGTCGTGGGCGTCCATGAAGGCGCAGGGCCCGTAGTCGATGGTCTCGCCGGAGATCGTGACGTTGTCCGTGTTCATCACGCCGTGCACGAAGCCGACGAGCATCCAGCGCGCCACGAGCGACGCCTGCGCCTCGACGACGGCCTCGTAGAGGGCGAGCGCCGGGTTCTCGGCGTCGGCGGCCTGCGGGTGGTGCCGGGCGATCGCGTGGTCGGCCAGCCGCCGCAGGATGGTCCGGTCCTCGAGGCGGGCGGCGTACTGGAACGTGCCGACGCGCAGGTGGCTGGCGGCCACGCGCGCGAGGACCGCACCGGGCAGCGGCACCTCGCGCTGGACCTGCTCGCCCGTCGCGACGACGGCGAGGGAGCGGGTCGTGGGGATGCCCAGCGCGTGCATCGCCTCGCTCACCAGGTGCTCGCGCAGCATGGGGCCGACGGCGGCGCGGCCGTCGCCACCGCGGGCGAACGGCGTGCGGCCGGAGCCCTTCAGGTGCAGGTCGTGGCGGCCGCCCCGGGGGTCGAGGACCTCGCCGACCAGGAGCGCGCGCCCGTCGCCCAGCCGCGGGCTGTAGCCGCCGAACTGGTGGCCGGCGTAGCCCATCGCCACCGGGGTGCTGCCCTCGGGGGCGACGCGGCCGACGAGCAGGTCGACCCCCTCCGGCGACCGCAGCACCTCGGGGTCCGCACCCAGCTCCCGGGCCAGCGCGTCGTTCAGGACGAGGAGTCGCGGGTCGGCGGCGCCGGCCCCCTTCCACGGCAGGGAGAGCTCGGGGACCTCGCGGACGAAGGAGTCGTCGAGGCGGAAGGGCGACGTGGAGGTGACGCTCATCCTCCGAGGCTAGCGAGGCCGGGACGTCGTCCCGGCCCCACGGGCTCAGTGGTGGTGGTGGTCGTGCCCGGCCAGCGCGGCCGGGGGCAGGCGCCCGACGAGGACGGCCGCCAGGGCCGTCGACAGCGGCACGGAGAGGACGAGTGCCGCGCTGCCGACGAGGGTGGAGACGATCGGCTCGGCGAGCCGGGCGTCGTTGATCGCGTCGCCGAACGTCACGCCGTTCGCGGACGCGACGAGCAGCAGCGGCAGCGTCGCGCCGGCGTAGGCGAGGACGAGGGTGTGGATCGTGGCGGCGAGGTGGTCGCGGCCGACGACGAACGCCTCGCGGTAGAGCTCGCGGGCCTTCATCGCGGGACTCGTGCGGTGGAGCGCCGCCACGGTGGAGACCTGGGAGACGACGGTGTCGGTCAGGACGCCGAGCGCGCCGATCACCATGCCCGCGAGCAGGATGCCCTGCAGCGGCAGCTCGCCGCCGCTCTGCAGGGCGAAGGACCCGAGGTCGCCGTCCTTGCCGTCCAGGCCGGAGAGGTCGCTCCACAGGGTGCCCAGCAGCGCGGCGACGAGCAGGGAGACGCCGATGCCGGTGACCGCGGCGAGGCTCTGCGCCGTCACCCCGTAGGTCAGGCCCGTCGTGACGAACATCACGGCGAGCGCGCCGACGGTCGCCACGAGCAGCGGCGACCGGCCGTCGAGGATCGCCGGCACGAGCCAGAGGACGACGAGCGACAGGCTCATCGCGGTGCCCACGAGCGCGAGCAGCCCGCGCCCCCGGGCCACGAGGGCGCCGAGCAGCGCGAAGAGGATCGCCAGCGCCACGAGGGGCGTCCGGCGGTCGACGCCGGAGAAGGCGTAGGAGGGCTCGCGGTCGGCGCCGGCCGCACCGGCGTCACCGCCCGGTTCGCCGAGGCCGGCGTCGCCGCCCGTCGTCCCGGGCGCGTCGGCACCCGGGGTCCCCTCAGCCGGCTGCTGGTCGGCCAGCCGCACCCGCTGCCCCGTCTCGAGGTCCGGCGAGACCTCCTCCGGGCCCAGGACGATCTGCACCGATGCGCCCTCGTCGCGGCCCTCGTCGACCCGGACGGTCGCGGTGCGGCACCGCTGGTCCGTCGGCCCGCCGCAGGACGCCGAGTCCACCGCGGTGACGGTGCCGCCGACCGTCGGCGTGCCCGCACCCGGCGTCGTCGGGCGGTCGCCCGAGGGCCAGAGGGCGATCAGGCCGACGACCGTGAGGACGGCGACGAGCGCGACCGTCCCGACGAGGAGCCGTCCCGGGCCCGTCGCGACGATCGTCCGCAGGGCGCTCACGACGGCCGCCGGCGGTCGGAGGTCCCGGCGGGAGGCGATGCGCGGCTGGCGGTCGGGCGGAGCACGCGCCGCAGGCTATATGGGACTGACTCCCATCCGGCGGTCGGGTGGGTCGTGTGGGCCGGGGAGCGGGCGGGCCCGTCGCCCGTGCGGGCGGCCCGGGCGCGGGCGGACGGGCGCCGGGCGAAGGACCGTGCACGCCCGGCGGCGCCGCCCCCCCGTGGGCGCGGGCGACCGGGCTCCCGCCGGCCCTAGGCGCGAGCGGGGTCCGTGCGCAGCAGCGGGTCCCGCGCGGCCAGTCGCTGCAGGACGAGGTCCGTCCCGACGCGCCCCATGAGCGCGTGCTCGCCGCTCGTCACGCCGACGGCCTGCAGGACGAGGTCCGGGCCGTCCGGCTGCACGAGCGGGTCGACGCGGATGCCGAGCGCGACGAGCCCGGACCCCGCGCCGTCGACCGGGGCGCCCGGGGCGAGGCGGGCCCCCGCGTGGAACGGGCGGCCGACGGCGATCGCGGTCCGGGCCGCGCCGTCGAGCAGCGCGAACGCCCACGCGGGAGGAGTCTCCGCGGCCGGGACGAGGAGCGTCAGCTCCTGGGCGAACGGGGCGGGCTCCGGTCCGCCCTCCCGGCGCGCGGGCACGACCCCCGCCAGGCCGAGCGTCACGAGGTGCCAGTGCTCCGGGCCGCGGTACGCCGCGATGCCGCGGAGGACGTCCCCGGCCGGCGCCCGCGCGACCTTGCGGACCGCTCCCTCGCCGTAGTGGGCGGCGAACGCCTCCTCGACGGTGGCGCCCGCGGGCGTCGGATCGGGCCGGCTCACCCGGCCGACCCTATCCGGCCCCCGTTCCGGTCCACCGCGCCGACCCGGTCGGCACACCGCGACGACCCCGGCCCGACCACCACGCCGACCCGTTCGGGCCCACCGCGCCGCCCTCTGCCGGCCCCCCACGCCGACCCCGGCCGGCCCACCCCGACGACCCCGGCCGGCGGGCACCGGGAGCTCCGTGACGACCGCGCGGTCACCGGCGGCCCCCGACGGGGCCTGCGCTACCGTCGCCCGGTGGCCCCGACGCCCGCCTCCCCCCACGCCGCCGACCCGATCCCGCTGTCGCCGGTGGACGCGCGGCTGCTCGACGCCCCACCCGTGCTGGCCCTCGTGCGGCTGGACCGCGAGCTGCCGACGGACGCGGTCCGCGGGGCGTTCCTCCGGCACGCCCCGCGGCGCTTCACCGCCGCGGTCGACGAGCGGGTCGATCCGCCCGTGCTGCTGCCGGGCCGCGGCACGCCCGGGTTCGCGACCCACGACCTCGCCCCGGAGGCCCTCGACGCGCTGCTCGGCGTCGGCGTCCCCGTCGCGGACCTCGCGCGGATCGGCCTCGGCGACGCCCCGGCGCTGCCGACCCTCTGCACGCTCGTCCACCTGCGCGTCCCCGGCGGCGACGCCCTCGCCCTGCGGCTCTCCCACGCCGCCGGCGACGGCATGAGCCTGCTGCGGATGCTCGGGGCGATCGCCGGCGAGCTCGACGGCGCGCCGGACGACGACGGCCGTGCCCGCCCGACCGCCGCGACGCACCCCGGGGCACCGCCCGCGGTCGGCTCCGCCGCGGGCGCCGGCGACCGGTGGCTGTCCGTCCTGCCGCTGTCGCGCGCCTGCCTGGACGAGCTCGACGCCCTCGCCGCGGAGCGCCCGGACCTCAGCGCGACGATGCGGCGGATGGCGGTGCTGGCACGGCGGATCGCCCTGCTCGTCCACGCCCCGGAGGACGGCCTGCGGGTGCGCATCCCGGTCGACCTGCGCCACCGCGGCCTCGGGATCCCGACCGACGCCGTGGGCAACCACTGGTTCGACGCGCTCGCCGTACTCCGCGGCCCGCTCGCCGCGCTGCCGCCGGCCGGCGAGCTCGCCGCGACGCTGGCCGAGGCGGTCGGGGCGACGGCCGCCGGCTTCGTCCCCGGCGACGTCGAGCACGTCGCCGACCGGAGCCTGCGCCTGACCCGCGAGGTCCCGACGGTCCCGCTGCAGCGGGGCGTCGACCTGGTGCACTCGGCGCTGCCGGTGCCGCGGTGGCCCGGCGTGCGCGAGCTGCTCCTCGCCGGCTCCGCGTCGTTCGGGGTCGTCGACGTCCGGGGCAGCGACCGCGTCCCGCTCGTCACGCCGCGACCGCTGCCCGACGGGGTCCGCGAGCTCTGACCGCCGGGCCGCTCAGACCGTGCGCGGTGCGCCCCGCCCCCGCGAGGCGACCGCCACCGCGTTGACGCCGACGATCACGGCGATGCCGACGACCTCGTGCGACTCGGGCACCTGGCCGAGGAGGGCGACGCCGGCCAGCGCGGCGATCACCGGGTTGATGCTCATGAAGACCCCGAAGGCGTGGGCGGGCACGACCCGCAGGCTCAGGAGGTCCGCGACGTACGGCACCACCGAGCTCAGGAGGCCCGTGAGGACCGCGAGCCCGAGCGCCTCCGCGGGCAGCCCGCGGTGCGCGACGACGACGATCGCGACCGGCACGTAGAGGGTCGCCGAGAGCGCCGTCGCGGCCGCGGTGCCCGTCAGCCCGGGGACGACCGCGCCGACCCGGCGGTTCAGCAGGATGTACGCGGCCCAGCACGCGCCCGCGGCCACGCCGAGACCGACGCCGGTCCAGTCGCTCGAGGGCCCCGGCAGCACGAGCACGTAGACCCCGGCGCCGGACACGACCGCCAGCGCGAGGTCGCGCCGGCTCCGCGACGCGGCGAGCGCGACGGCGAGCGGCCCGAGGAACTCGAGCGTGACCGCCAGCCCGATGCCGATGCGGTCGATCGCCCCGTAGAGGGTGATGTTCATCGTCGCGAAGACGAGCGCGAGCCCGGCGATCGGCCGCCACTGCTCCGTGGTGAGCTCGCGCAGGCGCGGCCGGACGACGGCCAGGAGCACCGCCGCGGCGATGAACTGCCGCACCGCGACGACGCCCGCGGGACCGATCTGCGCGAACGCGTTCGCCCCGATCGCGGCGCCGGTCTGGTTGCTGACCGCGCCGGTGCTCATCGCCACGACCCCCGCCGCCAGGCCCCGCGGGCGGTCGGGCGCCTCGGGGACGACGGTGGACGGCGGGCCGGGCACCCCTGCCACCCTCCTCCCCCGGCGCCGGCGCCGCGTGCGCGACGAGCATGCCGCTATACGCTCCGCGCATGGACGTGAGGCTCGACGGGCTGCGGGCGCTGATCGCCGTCGTCGACGAGGGGTCCTTCACGTCGGCTGCCACCGTGCGCGGTCGGTCGCAGGCGACCGTCTCGCGGTCCGTCGCCGCGCTGGAGCGGCAGGTCGGCGGCGTGCTGCTGGACCGCTCGAGCCGCGACCTGCGGCCGACGCCGCTCGGCACCCGGGTGATCCCCGCCGCGCGACGGGTGCTCCGCGCCGTCGACGACCTGGAGCGCGCGGTCGTCGAGGGGACCACGGAGCTGCGCGTGGGGTTCGCCTGGTCGGCCCTCGGGCGCCACACCGGCGTCGTCCAGCGCCGCTGGGCGCAGCTCTTCCCGGGCCGGCGGCTCGTCTTCGAGCAGGTCGGCTCGGCCACCGCCGGGCTCGAGTCGGGCGACGTCGACGTGGCCGTGCTGCGCCGCCAGCCGGACCCCGCGGCGTTCGACGGCGTGCTCGTCGGCAGCGAGCCCCGCGTCGTCGCGCTGGCGGACGACCACCCCCTGGCCCGGCGCACGGGACTGGCGCTCGGGGACTTCGACGGGGTCCGGATCGCCATCGACGCCGGCACGGGGACGACGACGTCCGGGCTGTGGGACGGCACCGGCGCCACGGTCTCGACGAGGCCGGTCCACGGCGTCGACGAGTGGCTCACCGTGATCGCCAGCGGCGAGGCCGTCGGGGTGACCCCGGAGTCCACGACCGCGCAGTACCGGCGCTCGGGCGTCGTCTTCCGGCCGCTCCGCGGCCCCGCCCCGGTGCCCGTCCGGATCGCGTGGCGCCGCGGCGACCCGCCGGAGCTGCTCGACGCGTTCGTCCGGCTCGTGACGGAGGCCTACGCGGACGGCTGAGCCCCGGCCCGGCCGGGGCGGGCCGGGCCGACGCGGGCAGGGGCAGGAGTGGGCGGGCCGGCGCGGGCCGGCCGTGACGGTGCGCGGCCCTCGGCCTACGGGGCGTCGAACGAGACCGGCTGCCCCGTCCGCGGGTGCACGATCGGCGTGAGGACCCCGGCCAGCTCGGCGCGGCGGGGCTCGTGCTGGGTCGGCAGGCGCAGCTCCTCGCCGAGGTGCGCGGCGTCCTCGTCCGTGGCGAAGCCCGGGCCGACCGTCGCGATCTCGAAGAGGACCCCGCCGGGCTCGCGGAAGTAGATCGCGTCGAAGTAGTCCCGGTCGATCACCGGCGTGACGGTGGCGCCGGCGTCGACCATGCGGGTCCGCCAGGCCTCGTGGTCCTCGTCGCGGGACGCCCAGGCGATGTGGTGGACCGTGCCCGCACCCGGGACCCCGGGCGCCGACGGCGCCGGGTCGAGGGTCCAGTGCACGTGCTGCCTCGGTCCGAAGGCGGTCCACTCGCGGCTCTCGCCCTCGACGGGCTCGCGGCCGAAGCCGAGCAGGTCGGTCAGGACGAGCGCGGTGGCCTCCGGGTCGGCCGAGAAGGCGCGCACGCCGACGATGCCGCAGATGGCGTCGGCCGCCGGGATGTCCGGGTGCGTCGCCGTGAGCTGCTCCCCGATGTCGTGGACGAGCAGCTCGATCTCGAGGCCGTCGGGGTCCTCCGTCACGAGCCCCGCGGGCCCGCCCTGCACCGGGATCCCGCGGTCCTGCAGGCGGTGGCCCCAGCGCTCGAGCGCCTCGACCGTCGGCACCGCGAGCTGGATCCGGTGGACCATCCCGGCGCCCGCCCGGCCACGGCGCGCGCCGGCGAACTCGAACCACGTGAGGATCGATCCCGGCGCACCGCGCTCGTCGCCGAAGTACAGGTGGTAGGCGTCGGGCTGGTCGAAGTTGACCGTCGTCTTGACGAGCCGCAGGCCCAGCACCCCGGCGTAGAAGTCCACGGTGCGCTGGGCGTCGGCGGTGACCATCGTGACGTGGTGCAGGCCCTCGAGCTTCATGCGTCCCAGCGTAGTGCGCGCGCGGTCCGGGCCCGGCGCGACGGGCCTCCGGGGCGGGCGGCGGCGCTCAGGCGGCCGGGGCCGGCGGTGCCTCGGGGGCGTCGACCAGCGCCTGGCGCGCGAGCTCCAGCACGCCGTCGCGGCTTCCCGCCACGGCCATGAAGCGCGCGACGTGGCAGAAGACCGCGTCGGCCACGCCCGTGACCTGCTGCAGCGGCTCGCCCTCCAGGCCGGCCCAGGACTCCGGCAGGGACAGCCGGTTGGCGAACCCGTGGTCGCCGGCGGGCACGGCCTGCAGGCTCCAGTCGCCGCGGCTGCGCGGGGACACCACGAGCAGGACCTCGGGGGCGTCGCGGACTACGCCGCGCCAGGGCATCCCGCGGTCGAGCTCCAGGATGCGCGGGTCCGTGGCGCGCTCCAGGGCGGCGCGCACGAGATCGGCGGCCCGCGCCCGGCCCTGGGAGGCCTCGAGCTCGCGACGCACGATGCCCTCGGCCAGGTCGACGGCCTCGTCGAACGCACGCCGCTCGGCGGCGGCGCCGTCCTCGGCGTCCCACGGCGGGTTCATCGCGGCGATGACGCCGGACACGGCGTAGGGCTGGACCCCGTCGACGAGCGGCTCGTAGAGGTCCTGGCCGTTGTCGCCGGCGTCGATCGGGGTGACGACCCGACCGTCGATGGACGCCGCGACCTCGGCACTGCCGGCGAGCTCCTCGCCGAACTGCTTCCAGACGAGCCCGAACGAGGCGTAGCGGATGCCGTTCTCGCGTTCGCCGACGTCGCCCTGGTGGTGGTCGAAGTCGCCGCTGTCGGGGTCGTAGTGCCGCCCGACGTCGACGCGCATCGCGCAGGCGGCGAGCTTCTCCGCGGTGCGCGTGCGGACGATCTCGATCGGCCCGAGCGCCATCCGCAGCGTCGCGAGCGCGAAGACCTCGTCGGCGTGGAACGACCCCGAGTGGGTGCCGACCCGGATCGGCTCCGGGGTGACCGCTGAACTGTCGGTGGCGTCGCTCACCGGCGGGACTGTACCGCCGGGTCGCCGGGGTGCCGGGCGGCGGCGCCCAGGGCGGCCGGTCGCTCCCGTCCGCGTCGGCACGCCCGAGCGGCCGACGCCGGCCCGGTCCCCGCTCGCCGCTCGACCCGCAGGGCGCGCCGGCGTCCGCGTCGAGGCCCACGGAGTCCCGGCCGTCGCGACAGGACGCCTCGCTGCCCGCGGCTTCTGCGCCGCGGGGACGAGACGACGTACACCTTCCCAGGACGGGCGCGCTCCGCCGCGGCCCGGCGGCGGGGCCACGCGCCGGCGCGGTCCGGGTGCCCCGCGCCGGGCGGGGCCCGTTGGCCCGTCGCGACGCGGCCGGGCTCCGTCGGGACCTATCCTCGGTGGGATGTCCGTGACGCCCGATCCGACGCCCGCGGGCACGGCGACCGACGGCGACCCGACCGCGGAGCGGCCCGTCGACGCCGGGACCCAGGACGACGCCGCCCCGCCCCCGACCGTCGGTGACCTCCGCGCCCGCCTGCGGGAGCTGCGCCTGCGCGACGAGCACCGCCTCGTCCGCCGCGTCGACCGCCTGCGACACCAGAAGGACCAGGACGCCCGGGCGAGGGACCTGGCGAAGCTCGTCGGCGAGATCGAGCGGGCGGAGCTGGCCGTCGCCGCGCGCCGCGAGGCCGTCCCCGAGCTGACGTACCCGGAGGACCTCCCGGTCTCGCAGCGCCGGGACGACCTGCTCGAGGCGATCCGGGAGCACCAGGTCGTCGTCGTGGCCGGCGAGACCGGCTCGGGCAAGACGACCCAGATCCCGAAGATGTGCCTCGAGCTCGGGCGCGGCATCCGCGGGCAGATCGCGCACACGCAGCCCCGGCGGATCGCGGCGCGCACCGTCGCGGACCGCATCGCCGACGAGACCGGCACGAAGCTCGGCGACGCCATCGGCTACTCCGTCCGCTTCAACGACCAGTCCGGCGAGAACACGCTCGTCCGCCTGATGACCGACGGCCTGCTGCTGGCCGAGATCCAGCGCGACCGGCTGCTGCGCCGCTACGACACGATCATCATCGACGAGGCGCACGAGCGGTCGCTGAACATCGACTTCCTGCTCGGCGTGGTCAAGCAGCTCCTGCCCCAGCGGCCGGACCTGAAGGTCATCATCACCTCGGCGACGATCGACCCGGAGCGCTTCTCGAAGCACTTCGGCGACGCGCCGATCGTCGAGGTCTCCGGCCGCACGTTCCCGGTCGAGGTCCGCTACCGGCCGGTGCAGGACCCCGACGGGGACGGGGACGACGCCTACCGCGACCAGGTCGACGCGATCGGGGACGCCGTCGAGGAGCTCGGCCGCGAGGCCCCCGGCGACGTCCTCGTCTTCCTCTCGGGCGAGCGCGAGATCCGCGACACCGCCGAGGCGCTGCGCGGCCGCTTCGGGGGCAAGGACGCCGGGCCGCACGCCGCGGTCGAGGTGCTCCCGCTCTACGCCCGCCTGTCCTCGGAGGAGCAGCAGCGCGTGTTCCGACGCCCGCCGGGCGGCCGGCGGCGGGTCGTGCTCGCCACGAACGTCGCCGAGACGTCGCTGACGGTCCCCGGCATCAAGTACGTCATCGACCCGGGGCAGGCCCGGATCAGCCGCTACTCCGCACGGCTGAAGGTCCAGCGGCTGCCGATCGAGGCGATCTCGCAGGCGTCGGCGAACCAGCGCAAGGGCCG
>WLOB01000058.1 GCA_009699505.1 Actinomycetota bacterium
GGCTGGCTCGACGCGCTCTGCCGGGCGGTGCCGACCGGGCAGGGCATGCGCCTCATGGTCGACGGCGCCCTGCCGACGGACGTCTTCGGCGGCCTCGGGCTCGCGCTCGTGGTCTTCGCCGTGTGGGGCGCCGGCGGCCTGCTCGTCCTCGCCCGGCTGCTCCAGCGACGCGGGAGCTGAGCGGCGGCCCCGCCCCGGGGCCCCTGCGGGGTCGCCGGCGCCCCGGCGTCCCCCGCGGACGCCGGGGCGACCGCCGGCCGACGGGTGCGCCGTGTGACGTTCTTGTTGCCGAAATCACAACAGCGGTGGGTTTCTGCGCCACGTTTCGCTATCGTCGACGCGGAGCACGCCGGAGGTCCTCCGGTCGTGCCGGGCGTCGCTCGCACCGTCGCCCGCGCGCTCCGCACCCCCGGTGCGGTCGCCGTCCCCCCTTCCCGGCGTCCCCCGCCGGACCGCCCGGACCCCGTCCCAGGAGCCCCATGAGCACACCGACGTCCGACCTCCACGCCGACGACCTGCAGGTGCGCATGCCCCGGTCGGAGGCCCGGGCAGACGACCTGGGCCAGGACGAGGAGTGGTGCGAGGTGGAGCTGCCCTCGGGCACGGAGCGGGTGCGGTTCCACGACTACGACCGGCTCTTCAGCATCCCCGGGCTGTACGAGCGGCTCTTCTACACCGAGCTGAAGTGCGACTCGCCGACGGTCGTCCGCGGACTGCTCGAGGAGCGCCTCGCGGCCGCGGGCGACCGGCCCTCGTCCCTGCGCGTGCTCGACCTGGGCGCCGGCAACGGCATGGTCGGCGAGGAGCTGCGCGCGATGGGCGCCTCCGCCATGGTCGGTGTCGACATCCTCCCCGAGGCCCGCATGGCGGCCGAGCGCGACCGGCCCGACGTCTACGACGACTACGTCGTGTGCGACCTGACCGCCCCCGGCGCGGACGACCTGCCCGCCCTGCGCGACGCGCGGGCGAACCTCCTCACGACCGTCGCCGCGCTCGGCTTCGGCGACATCCCGCCGCGCGCGTTCGCCACCGCCTTCGGCTACGTCGCCGCCGACGGGTGGGTCGCGATGACCATCAAGGACGACTTCCTGACGACGGAGGACGACTCCGGCTTCAGCCGGCTCATCCGCCGGATGCACGCCGAGGGCATCCTCGAGGTCGAGACGGATCACCGCTACCAGCACCGCCTCGCCGTCTCGGGCGAGCCGCTCTTCTACCACGCGTACGTCGCCCGCAAGCGCGGCGAGATCCCCGGCGGCTGGCTCGACGAGATCGAGCTCGCCGCCGTCTGACCCACGCCCGGCGGCTCGCCGCCGTCCGACCGACGCGGGGCGGCGCGGCGCCGCCCCGCCCGTCGACCGGCTCGCGCCCGGGGGCCGTCTGCTTGCATGGCCCGGTGCGTGTCTCGGTGCGGAACCGACCACCGGTCCCACCGGCGGTCGCCCTCGTGGTCCCCGTCCCCCAGCCGGGTCGCCCGTGGCGCGCCGGGCGCGGACGGGCCGTCGCCGTCACGGCGCTGACCGCCGTCGCCATCGCGCTCCCCGCGCCCGCCCGTGCGGCGCCGACCGCCGCCGGCCCGAGCGCCTCCGCCGCCGGCGGGGCGCCGTTCTTCCTGCGCTACCCGACCGACCAGCTCGGCGTCCCCGGCGCGATCGAGACGGCCGAGCTGACGCCGCAGGGCAGCCTGTTCACCGGCCGCCTCGAGCTCGCGCTGCGCGCCGGGCGGGCGATGCGGCCGTGGGGCGACGCCGTGCCGCGGACCCTCGCCGGGGACGGCACGCCCGTCCACGCGTGGTCCCGGCGCGTCGACGGGGCGGACGTCCGGGCCACCGCGTTCGCCGTCGAGGCGGCCGGCGTCCCCGTCGTCCACCTGCGCCTCGAGCTGACCGGGCGCGGCACGGGCCGGCGACCGTTCCACCTCGGCCTGGACGTCGGATGGCTCGGGCAGGGGCTCCGGGAGGAGCTGAAGGGCGACCTCCCCCGCGCGCCGTACCGCTTCCCTCGCAACGTCGCGAGCGCCGGGGCCGGCCTGCTCGAGCAGCCCGGCGATCCCTTCGACCCCGCCTGGACGTCGACGTGGACCACGGGCGGCGTCCTCGGGCGCTCCGGGTCGCCCCTCCTCGCCGCGCGCGTCGTGCCGGCGGACCGGGCCGCCGGGGTGCTCGTCCGGCGCACGACCGCGCCGGCGCCCCGACCCGACGACGTCGCCGCCCGGCTGCGCGTCGACGGCGCCCTCCGCGCCGGGCAGCGCCGCCGGATCGACGTCGTCGTCCCGCTCCGCGCCGTCCCCGCCGGGCACCCCGCCCTCGCCGACCGCCACGACGACGGGCTCGCGCGCCTGCGGCGCACGTGGCGGCCCGTGCTGGACCGCGGCATGCGGATCGAGACGCCCGAGCCGGCCGTCGACACCGCCTGGCGCGCCGGGATCCTTGCGATGCTCGTGCCGCGCCACCGGCTGCCCGACGGCCGCTGGGTCCAGACGCCGAACAAGTTCCAGTACCAGGCGTCGTGGATCCGGGACACGACGATGATCGCCCACGCCCTGGACCTCCTCGGGTTCCGGCGGGAGGCCGGGGAGGACGTCGAGTTCCTCACCCGCTGGCAGGACGGGACGGGCCTCCTGCAGTCCCGCGTGGGGCAGTACGACGGCATGGGGCAGGCGCTCTGGTCCTTCGGCGACCACGTCGCGCGGTCGGGCGACCTGGCGATGGCCCGACGCCTGCTCCCGGCGGTCGACGCCGCGACGGCGTGGATCGCGGAGCGGCTCGCCCTCGACCCGCGGTGGATCCTGCCGCCGTCGGACCCGCGCGACGACAACGAGCACGTGCCGGGGCACGCGACGGGCGACCTCGTGTGGCTCGCCGGCGGGACCCGGCGCGTCGTCGCGCTCGCCGAGGCGCTCGGCGACGAGGACCGCGCGGAGGAGTGGCGCGCCCTGGCCGACCGCGTCGCCGACGTGGCCCGCGCCCGGACGGCGGAGGCCGCCCGCGACGGCGTCGTCCCGCCGGTGCTCGACGCCGACGGCGGCCGTCGATGGGGCGAGATGTGGATGGCGTGGCCGACGGCCCTCCTCCCCGCGACGCACCCGCTCGTCCGCGCGACCTCGGACGCCGCCGCGGCCGACGAGCGCGAGGGCCTCGCGCTCTGGGGCGGGCGCCTGCACCTCTACCTCGGTCTGCGGCGCCTCCACACGGAGCTGCTCGCCGGTCGCCGGCCGGCGGTCGTCGACGGCCTGTACGCCACCCTGGCGCACCTGACCTCGACGGGCGGGACCTGGGAGCAGGGCACCGCGCCGCTGGGCTCGCGCGAGGTCTACCGGGCGCTCGGCCCGCACGGCTGGGCGTCGGCGGACCTCCTCTCGCTGCTGCACGACATGCTCGTCCGGGAGGACGGCGACGCGGTCCGCCTGCTCGACGTCCTGCCGCCGTCGTGGCTGCGGGCCGGCCGGACGACGCGCGTCCTGCGCGCCCGGACGGCGCACGGCAGCGTCGACGTGTCGCTGCGCACGACGCGCACCGGTGCCGTGCTGCGCTGGTCGGCCGCCGTCCCCGCGGACGTGCCGCTGGTCTTCCGCGCACCCGACGCCGTGCGCCGGGTCCGCCTGCCCGGCGTCGCCCCCGGCCGGCGCGAGATCGTCCTGCCGGGGCGCCGGGGGACGATGCGGCTGCGGTGGACGCCCGGCCCGACCGTCCTGTCGGGGCCCGACGCGGTGTCGACGCGCGAGGGGCTCCGCGCCGCCTATGCCGCCCGCGCGCGCCGCCGCTGAGCGGTCGGCGGGCGCCGCCGCTCAGCCGCGCCCATGCGGCGCGTCCCAGTCGATCTCGGGGCCCACCGGGACGACCCGGGACGGGTTGATCGACGGGTGCGTCGTGTAGTAGTGCGTCTTGATGTGGTCGAGGTTCACCGTCGCCGCCACGCCCTCCTGGGCGTAGAGGTCGCGGGTGTAGGCCCACACGTTGGGCAGGTCGACGATCCGCTTCTGGTTGCACTTGAAGTGGCCGACGTAGACCGGGTCGAAGCGCACGAGCGTCATGAAGAGCCGCCAGTCGGCCTCCGTGATGCGGTCGCCCGTGAGGTACCGCCGCTCCGCGAGCAGGCCCTCGAGCCACCCCAGCGTCTCGAAGACGTCCGAGACCGCGTCCTCGTAGGCCTCCTGCGACGTCGCGAAGCCCGCCCGGTACACCCCGTTGTTCAGGGTGGGGTAGATCCGGTCGTTCAGCGCGTCGATCTCCTCCCGCAGGTCCTCCGGGTAGAGGTCGAGACCGGGGTTCGTGGCGAACGCGTCGAACTCCGCGTTCAGCATCCGGACGACCTCGGAGGACTCGTTGTTGACGATCCGCCCCGTCTCCGTGTCCCAGAGGACGGGGACGGTCACGCGGCCGTCGAAGCCGGGGTCCGACGCGCGGTAGGCCTCGGACAGGAAGCTCCAGCCGTGCAGCGGGTCCGCCTCGCCCGGGGGCGTGACGTCGCCCGCGCGGAACGCCCAGCCGTCGTCGTCGCGGTAGGGGTCGACGATCGTCATCCCGATCGCGTCCCCCAGGCCCTTCAGCTCACGCACGAGCAGCGCGCGCGACGCCCAGGGGCAGGCGAGCGACACGTACAGGTGGTACCGGCCGGCCGCCGCCGGGAAGCCCGACGAGCCGTCCGCGGTCACGACGTCCCGGAAGGCGCTGTCCTGCCGGCGGAACTCGCCGGAGCCGCCCATCTCGCGCTTCCAGCCGCCGGCGTCCCGCTGCTCGTCCTGGCCCATCGTGCCCACCCCTGTCGTTGCTCGTGCAACCACCACGGTAGCCGGTCGTCGGGGGACCGTCCACCCGCGGGCCGTCGCCGGCCTAGGAGGGCGCGGCCGTGCCGACGGGCGCGGGGCCCGGCGGGACCGCCCCGTCGTGCCCGTCGCCCGCGGCGTCCGCCGGCTGGCCCGTGAGCTGCCCGCCGCCGCAGTCGCGGGCGCGGACGAGACGCCGCGGGTTGCGGATGCCGGCCGCGCCGACGAGACCGCCCACGAGCAGCAGCCCGCCGGACACGCCCATCCCGAGCCGGAACGCCTCGACGCCCGCGTCGCTCGCGGCCTCCCGCAGGACCCCGGCCTCGCCGGCCGGCAGCCCGCGCACGTCGGGGGCGGAGAACGGCGCGTCGCGCAGGTCGGCGGCGACGCGCGCGGCGTCCGTGCCGAGCGGGCGACCGGCCAGGCGCTCGTCGACCCCGGCGCCGAAGCTCGCGGCCACCGCCACGCCGACGCCGCCGATCGCGACGAGCCCCGCGACCCGGGCGATCGAGTTGTTCACGCCGGACGCCGCACCGGCGTTGCGGGCCTCCGCGTCCGCGAGCACGGTGGCCGTCAGGGGCGCGACGGTCATCGACAGGCCGAGCGCGAAGAGCGCGACGGCGGGTAGCAGGTCCGTCAGGTACGAGACGTCGGCGTCCAGGCGCAGGAGCAGCAGCAGGCCCGCCCCCGCCACGAGCGGCCCGACGCCCATGAAGAACCGCGGCCCGTACCGGTCCGCCAGCCCGCCGAAGCGCCCGGCCAGCACGAGCATCACGGCGGTCACCGGCAGCATCGCCGCACCGGCCTCGAGCGCCTCCCAGCCGGCCACCTGCTGCAGGAAGATGATGAGGTAGAAGATCAGGAGCGCGAGACCCCCGTACATGACGAACGTCTCGACGTTGCCGACGACGAAGTTGCGCCGGCGGAAGAGCGAGAGCGGCAGCATCGGGTCGGGCGAGCGGTCCTCGTGCAGGACGAACAGCACGAGCAGGACGACCCCGCCGACGAGCGGGCCGAGGACGTCCGGGGCGCCCCAGCCGCCCAGGGGCTGCTGGATCAGCCCGAAGGTGATGCCGCCGAGGCCCAGGGCGCAGAGCGCCGCGCCGGGCAGGTCGACGTGCCGCGAGCGGTCCCGCGCGCCCCCGCCGGGGATGACCCGCAGGATCAGCGCGATCGTCACGAGCACGAGCGGCACGTTGATGAGGAAGACCCAGTGCCACGAGGCGACGTCGACGAGCCACCCGCCCAGCACCGGGCCGACCGCGGCGCCGATGCCGCTCCAGGCCGTCCACGTGCCGATCGCGCGGTTGCGCTCGTCGGCGTCGAAGACGGAGACGATGACCGCCAGCGCCGCCGGGGTGAGGGCCGCGCCCGACGCGCCCTGCAGCGCGCGGCCGACGACGAGCACCTCGATCGTCGGCGCGAGCGCGCAGAGCAGCGACGTCACGCCGAACCCGGCCACGCCGAAGAGGAAGACCCGGCGCTCGCCGAGGACGTCGCCGACGGAGCCCGCCACGAGCAGCAGCGAGCCGAGGGTCAGCAGGTAGCCGTTCGTGATCCACTGCTGCCCGGCGAGGCCGCCGCCCAGGTCGTCCCGGATCCGCGGCAGCGCCACGTTCACGACGCTGCCGTCGATCATCACGATCGTCGACGCCAGCACGCACGCCAGCAGCGTCAGGCGCTTCGTGCGGGCGTCCGCGGGGACGCGCGCGGCGACGGGCTCAGCGGGCGTCATCGACGACCTCCGGTCCCCCCGCGACGTCCGCGGGCCGGTCCCGGTGCACGAAGCCCGCGCAGCGCAGGACGGGCATCCGCGGGTACTTCGGGAACGACGGGTCGGTCCGGGCGAGGCCGCACAGCGAGAACGTCGACCCGCGGGTGTTGCCGACCTCGCGTTGGTGGACGCACGCGTCGCAGAGGCCGAAGCGCAGGAGCACCTCCGCAGTATCCACCGTCGACGGGCCGGGGCCCCGGATCCCCCGACGGCGTCCGGCCGCCGGACGCCGTCCGTACCATCGGATCCGTGGGTACCTTCCGTCGCCTGCTCGGATTCCTGCGGCCGTACCGCAGGCTCTGGGCCATCTCGTTCGTCCTCGCGCTGCTGGCGGTGGGCGTCACCGTCGTCAGCCCAGCGCTGATCGGCCACGGCATCGACCGCATCCGCGACGGCGACGAGGGCGGCCTCCAGCAGGTCGCGATCGCCATCGCGCTGCTCGGTCTCGGGCGCCTGGGGCTGACCGTCGGACGGCGCCTCGTCGCCGGCCGGGTGTCCCTCGGCGTCGAGCAGGACCTCCGCGAGCGGCTCTACGGCCACCTGCAGGTGCTCGACATGGGGTTCTTCGACCGCTGGCAGACGGGGCAGCTCATGTCGCGCGCCACCGTCGACCTCAGCGCCGTGCGGTTCTTCCTGGGCTACGGGCTGGTCTTCGTCGTCCAGTCGCTCCTGACGGTCGTCCTGGCGGCGATCGCCATGACGATCCAGCAGCCCCTGCTGACCCTCGCGTGCCTGCTGCCGGCGCCGCTCATCGTCTGGGTGGGCCACGCCTACGGCGTGCGGGGCCGCCCGGCGCAGCAGGACGCCCAGCAGGCGGTCGCCGAGGTCACCGCCGCGGCGGAGGAGTCGATCTCCGGCATCCGCGTCGTCAAGGCGTTCGCGGCCGAGGAGCGCCGCGAGGCCGCGTTCTCCTCCGCCGTGGACCACGCCTTCGACAAGCAGCTGCGCGCCGTGCGGATCGACGCGTCGTTCCAGCCCGTCGTCCAGTTCCTACCGCAGATCAGCCTGGCGATCGTCCTGCTCGTCGGCGGCCGGATGGTCGTCTCGGACACGATCACCGTCGGCCAGTTCACCGCGTTCTTCGTCTACGTCCTGATGCTCGTGCAGCCGCTGCGCTCGCTCGGCGTGATGCTCGGCCTCGGCCAGCGAGCCACCGCGTCGGGCGCCCGCCTGTTCCAGGTCCTCGACCGCGAGCCGGCGATCGTCGCCCCGCCCGCGGACCGCCTGCGCACGCTGCCGGCCGACGCGCCGGGCCGGGCGCTCGGGGCGATCGAGTTCGACGACGTCACGCTGCGCTACCCCGAGCAGGACACGCCCGCCCTCCAGGACGTCTCCGTCCGGATCGCCGCGGGCGAGCGCGTCGCGATCGTCGGGCAGACCGGCTCGGGCAAGACCGCGCTGGTGCAGCTCCTCCCCCGCCTGTACGACCCCGTCGCCGGCCGCGTCCTGATCGACGGCGTCGACGTGCGCGACCTCGACCCGACGGCGCTGCGCCACGAGATCGCGATCATCGACGACGACCCGTTCCTCTTCACGGCGTCCGTGGCGGAGAACATCGCCTACGCCGCCCCGGGCGCGTCGCGCGAGGAGATCGAGCAGGCCGCGCGCCGCGCCCGCGCCGACGGCTTCGTCCGCGAGCTGCCCGACGGCTACGACACCGTCGTCGGCGAGCGCGGCCTGACCCTCTCGGGCGGCCAGCGCCAGCGCCTGGCGATCGCCCGGGCGCTGCTGGCGGGGCCCGAGCGGGCCGCCGCGGACGGCGCGACGAGCACGCGCGGCCCGCGGATCCTCGTGCTGGACGACGCGACGTCGAACGTCGACGCGTCGACGGAGCAGGAGATCACGACGGGGCTGCGCGAGGTCATGCGCGGGCGCACGACGCTCGTGATCGCCCACCGCCTGTCGACGGTGCTGCTCGCCGACCGCGTCGTCGTCCTGCACCACGGGCGCGTCGCCGACGTCGGCACGCACGCCGAGCTCGTCGAGCGCTCCGAGCTCTACCGCGAGATCGTCACCTACGGCATGGCGGACCAGGTCTTCCTGACCCGCGAGGAGCGGCCGACGGAGGTGCAGGAGGCATGAGCACCCCCGCCCCCCGCCGCGAGCGCGGCGCGTTCGTCGCGGACGTCCGCCGTCGTCGTGCCGCCTCGCGCGGTCGCGGTCGCCGGATCCGCAACCTCTTCGGGATGCTCGCGCCGTACCGCGCGCGCCTCGTCCTGCTCGGGATCTCGCTCCTCCTGTCGACGGGCGCGATGCTCGCGCCGGCGCCGCTCGTGCAGCGCGCGGTCGACGACGGCCTCGCCGACGGCGACCTGAACGCCCTGACGACGCTCGTCGTCGCCTTCGTCGTCATCTCGCTGGTCGGCCTCGCGGCGAGCATGGCGCTCGCCCGCCTGGTCGGCTGGCTCGGCGCCCGGCTGCTGTCGGACCTGCGCGAGCGGATCTTCCGGCACCTGCTGACGATGCCCGTCGCCTACCACGAGCGCCAGCGCGCGGGCGTGCTGGTGTCGCGGATGACGAACGACGTCGACGCGCTGCAGCAGATGATCTCCTCGAGCCTCGTCACGCTCGTGCAGTCGCTGCTGCTGCTGGCCGGCTCGATCGTGATCCTCCTGTCGCTCGACGTGAAGCTCGCGCTCATCACGTTCACGACGATCCCGGTGCTCCTCGTCGGCTCCCTCGCGTTCCGCCTGGCGTCCGTCGACGCGTTCGCCCGCACCCGCGAGACGATCGGGGCGATCACCGCGCACCTGCAGGAGACGCTGTCGGGCGTCCGCGTGATCCGCGCCCACGGCCGCGAGCGCGGCCACCTGGACCGGTTCGTCGAGCTCAACGACGACAACCGCGGCGCGAACATGAAGACGGTCCACCTGAACGCCGCGTACTTCCCGGCCGTCGAGTACCTGTCGACCGCGGCGATCGTGATCGTCCTGCTCGTCGGCGGCCACGAGGCGATCGCCGGGGCCGTGACCATCGGCGTCCTCATCGGCTTCGTCACCGCACTGGACAACTTCTTCGGCCCGATCACCGACCTCTCCAACGTCTACACGACGTTCCAGAGCGGCATGGCGGCGCTCGACAAGATCGGCGACCTGCTCGAGCAGGAGTCGACGCTGAACGATCCGGAGCACCCCGTCCCGGTGCCGACGCCGCTGCGCGGCGAGCTGCGCTTCGACCACGTGACGTTCTCCTACGGCGCGACGAAGGTCGGTCGGGAGCCCACCACGGTCCTCGACGACGTCGACCTCGTGATCCCCGCCGGCGCGACCGTCGCGCTCGTCGGCGCCACCGGCGCGGGCAAGTCGACGATCGCCAAGCTCGCCACCCGCTTCGCCGACCCGACGCAGGGACGTGTCCTGCTCGACGGCGTCGACCTGCGGGACCTGCGCCAGAACGACCTGCGCTCCCGGATGGGCATCGTCCCGCAGGAGGGCTACCTCTTCTCCGGCACCGTCGCGGACAACATCGCCTTCGGGCGCGTCGACGCGACGCGCGCCGAGGTCGACGAGGCCGTGGACCGCATCGGGGCGCGGGAGATCCTCGACGCCCTCCCCCGCGGCCTCGACACCGAGGTCGGCGAGCGCGGCACGTCCCTCTCGGCCGGCCAGCGACAGCTCGTCGCGTTCGCGCGCGCCCTGATCGCGGGCACGCCCGCCGACCGCGCCGCGGACGACGGGACGGACGGCCGGACCCTGCACCGCGGGGTCGGCGGCCCGGCGATCCTCGTCCTGGACGAGGCGACCGCGAACGTCGACCTGCGGACGGAGCGCCGGATCGAGGAGGCCCTGAAGACGCTGCTCGAGGGGCGCACCGCGATCGTCATCGCCCACCGCCTGTCGACGATCCGCACCGCCGACCTGATCGTCGTCGTCGACCGCGGCCGCGTCGTCGAGTCCGGCACGCACGAAGAGTTGCTGCACCGCGGCGGCGCATACGCCACGCTGCACCGGGACTGGCAGCACGGCACCGAGGACGCCGCGCCCGCCCTGTCCTGACCCCGGGGTCCGCCGAGACGGCCCCGGACGGCGCGGCCCAGGCCCGCCGGACCGCACACCAGCGTCGCGACCGCGCCGCGGACCCGACCCGATCCCCGTCCGGGCACCGCAACCCTGCGGCCCCGGGCCGGTTACGACCCACGATGCCCCCACGTTCCACGCTCCCCGCCGTCGCGTCCGCCGCAGCGCTCGCCGTGCTGCTGGTGCCCGGCGCCGCCCACGCCGCCTCGGGCGGGCTGGTCACCGAGGCGTCGCCCACGCCCTCCAACGGTCCCACCACGAGCGCCAGGAAGGCCACGTCGGCGGGCGGGACCGCGAGGACGCGCGCGTCCGTGCGCCCGTCGTCCGCCGCCACGATCGTGCTGCAGTCGTCCTCCCGCGTCACCGCGCGCACGACGCCGAACGGCACGAAGCGCGCCGGGACGATGAGGAACGGCGAGGCGACGCGCGTGCGCTGCCAGGTCAACTCGACCCGGGCGGTGACGAGCGGCCGCTACGGCACCTCGAAGGTCTGGAACCGCGTCAAGCTGAAGAACGGACGGACGGGGTACGTCCCGGACGTCTACATGAGCACGGCGAGCAAGAACGCGCTCGTCGCGCCGTACTGCGGCTACCCCGACCCGCCGGCGCCGTCCGGCGCGAACCCCCAGCAGGGGCGGTGCAGCTCCGTCGCGTCCGTCGACCTCGTGCAGGTCCCGACGAAGCAGAACGGCGACCCGGACCCCGCCGCGTTCTCGAAGGTCGCCGCGCCGTTCGCGATCCAGTCCAAGCGGGAGACGCGCGTCCCCGCGGCCGTCACCCTCGCCCAGGGGATCCTCGAGTCGGCCTCCGGCACGCTCGCCGCGGGCGCGAACAACTACTTCGGCATCAAGGCGCAGGCCGTCGCCGGTCAGCGCGGGATCTTCCGCTGGGGCCCGAACGCCGTCGGCTGCGTGCACAAGCAGACGAACGAGAGCGAGGGCGGGCGCACCGTCCGGCAGATCGCCTCGTTCCGCATGTACACGGACATGAAGGGCTCGTTCGTCGACCACGGCCTGTTCCTCGTCGTCAACACCCGCTACGCCCCGGCGTTCGAGTTCGTGAACGACCCGGAGCGGTTCGCGAAGGCGATCCACAAGGCCGGCTACGCGACGGACCCCGCCTACAGCAGCAGCCTGATCAGCCTGATGAACCGGCCCGAGCTCGACCTGAAGCAGTACGACCGGTAGGAGCGCGGGCGCGCGCCCGTCGCGGCGCGCCCCGGGGCCTGCGGTGCGGGCGCGGGTCCTGCGGTGCGGGCGCGGGGCCTGCGGTGCGGGCGCGGGTCGCCGTGCCCGTCCCGCGGCCTGCGGGCGGGCGCCGACCGCGGCGCCCGTCCCGCGGCCTGCGGGCGGGCGCCAGCCGCGGCGCCCGTCCCGCGGCCTCAGTCCCCGCCGACCGGGGTGTCCATCGGGGGCGCGGAGGCCGCGTCCTCGTCGCGCGCCCCGGGCGCGGGCTTCTCGTCGTCCTCGGCGGGCGCGAGGGCGGACTCGGACTGCCCCGAGCCGTTGCCGGCGTCGCCCAGCGCGATCTGGTCCGGGGCGTCGAGGCGTCCCGGGTGGCCGAGGCGCCCGAGCTCCGAGCCGTCGCGGCCGAAGAACAGGCCGACGGTCCAGTCCGCCACGAGGCGGATCTTCCGCGTCGTGCCCGGCATGGACCCCAGGTGGTACGTGCGGGCGATGAACCACGCCGGCACGCCGCGCCAGTGCAGGCCGACCGTCGAGGCGACGGCCTTGCCGCGCCCGAGGTCGACGAAGACGCCGAGCGTCTTGTAGGTGAACTGCCGCGGCTTGCGGTCCGACAGCGTGAGGATCACGTTGTCGGCGACCTTGCGGCCCTGGCGGATCGCGTGCTGGGCCGTCGGCGGCGCGGGGCGCTCGAGGTTCAGCGGGTCCGGGACGTGGGCGGCGTCGCCGATGGCCCAGACGCCCTCGACGCCCTTCACCCGCAGCGCGCGGTCGACCACGATGCGGCCGGAGCGCTCGTCGAGCGGGACCCCGAGGCGCTTGACGACGGGGCTGGGCTTGACGCCGGCGGTCCACACGACGGTGCGGGTCGGCAGGACCTCGCCGCCGGCGAGCGTCGCCGTGCAGGCGTCCATCGCGTCGATCGTCGTGCCCGTGCGGATCTCGATGCCGCGGGCCTTCAGCTCGCGGACGGCGAAGTCGGCGAGCGACGCGGGGATCTCCGGCATGACGCGGTCGCGGGCCTCGACGAGGACGAAGCGGACGCCCTGGTCGCGGCAGCGCGGGTAGCGGTCCAGCAGGTCCGTCGCGAAGTCCTGCAGCTCGGCGAGGCCCTCGAGCCCGGCGTAGCCGGCGCCGACGAAGACGAACGTCAGCCACTCCGCGCGGGCACCGGGGTCGTCGATGCCCTCGGCGACCTCGAGGCTCTGCAGCAGCCGGTTGCGCAGCGCGATGGCCTCCGGCAGCGTCTTCATGCCGACGGCGTGCTCGGCGAGCCCGGGGATCGGCAGCGTGCGCGAGACGGAGCCGACCGACACGATCAGGTGGTCGTAGGCCAGCTCCTGCTGCCGGCCGTCACCCGTGGTGACGTGCAGCAGCTTCGCGGTCGGGTCCGCGCCGGTCACCGCGCCGAGGCGCAGGTGCGTGTGGTGCAGCTGCTCGCGCAGGGGCACGACCGCGTGCCGGGGCTCGAGCGTGCCGGCCGCCGCCCCGGGCAGCAGCGGCGTGTACAGCATGAAGTTCTGGTCGGAGACCAGCGTCACCTGCGCGCTGTTGTGGGGCAGCTTGCGCTCGAGCCGGCGTGCCGCCTCGAGCCCTCCGAAGCCGCCGCCGGCGATCACGATGTTCCATGCCATTGGGCGAGCCTATGCCCGGAACGGCCATGAGGCGAACGGCACGACGCCCCGGAGGGACGATCGTGCCGATCGGCGCGCCGGCCGCGTGACCCCGCGCACGGACGCCACGGACGTGCCCCGCCGGGCGACGCCGCTCCGGACGCGCCGGCACCGGGCCGCCGCGGGGCCCGTCCCGGCGGCGGCGCGCCGACCCCCGCGTGCCCGGTCCGGCGCGGCTCGACGCCGCGCGGGAGCTCGCGTAGGTTCGCCCCGTGAGCACCACCGCGCCGCCGCACACGGGTCGGTCCTCCGCCCTCGAGCTGGCCGCGTCGATCCGGGGCGGGGAGCGGACCGCCGTCGACGTCCTCGAGGACCACCTCCGGGTCGTCGACGCCCGCAACCCGGGCCTGAACGCGATCGTCGTCGACCTGCGCGCCGCGGCCCGCGAGGCGGCGCGGGCCGCCGACCGCCTCGTGTCGGCGGCCGCGCCGGGCGAGGAGCTGCCGCCGCTCCTCGGGGTGCCGATCACGATCAAGGAGTCCATCGCGGTCGCGGGCTGCCCGAACTCGGCGGGCGCGCTGCCGCGCCGCGACGTCCGGGCGACGGAGGACGCCCCCGTCGTCGCGCGCCTGCGGACCGCCGGGGCGATCCCGATCGGGCTGACGAACACGTCCGAGCTCTGCATGTGGATCGAGACGGACAACCCGGTCCACGGCAGGACGCGGAACCCGTACGACCCGGCGCGCACCGCGGGCGGGAGCTCCGGCGGCGAGGGCGCGGCGATCGGCGCGGGCATGGTGCCGTTCGGCATCGGCTCCGACGTCGGGGGCTCCATCCGGATCCCCGCGGCGTGGAACGGCGTCCTCGGGCACAAGCCGTCGCTCGGCCTGGTGCCGCTGACGGGCGCCTTCCCACCGGCCGTCGGCGAGACCGGGCGACTGCTCGTCAACGGCCCGCTCGCCCGGCGGGCGGAGGACCTGATGCCGGTCCTGCGGACGATCGCCGGCCCGGACGGGGCCTGCGAGCGCGCCGTGCCGACGGAGCTGGGCGACCCGGCGGACGTGCGGCTCGACGGCCTGCGGGTGCTCGTCGGGAACCGGCCGTTCCTCGGCCGCACCGCGCCCGAGGTCCTCGCGGCCCGCGACCGGGCGGCGGCGACGCTCGAGGCCGCCGGCGCGCGGATCGTCCCGGCGGACCTCCGCGGGTGGCGCCGGGCGTACGAGTCCTACCTCGTCGCGCTGGCCGACGGCGGGACGCTGACGATGATGGACGGCCTGGTCGAGGCGGGCTACCCGCGACCGACGGTGCGCTCGCTCCTGCGGGGCTCGCCGCACACCGCGGCGACGCGGCTGCTGACCCTCGGGGACCTGCTCCCCTCCGGCTCGCTCCGGCGGCGGACGCGGCTCGTCGAGGCCGGCCGCGCGTTCGCCCGCGAGGTCGCCGCGCAGATCGGCGACGGGGTGCTGCTCGTGCCCCCGATGCCGACGACGGCCCCGCCGCACGGGACGACGCTGCGCCGTCCGTGGGTCGGTCACGGCATGCAGGTCCTGAACCTCGCGGCGGTCCCCGTCACGCAGGTGCCGATGGGCCTCGGCCGGGGTGGCCTGCCGCTGGGGGTCCAGGTGGCGGCCGGCCCGGGCCGCGACCACGTGAGCATCGCCGTGGCGCTCGAGCTCGAGCGGGCCCACGGCGGTTGGGTGCCGCCGCCCGTCGGGTGACCCAGGGCGGTCGGCGTGCCGGTGGGTCGGGGCCGCCGGCCGGGCGAGCCTGGGCGGTCGGCGCCGCGGGGACGCCGGGGGACCGTCGCCGGTCGGGTGACCCGTGGGCGGTCGCCCCCCCGGGGACGCCGGGGGGGGCCGCCGCCGGTCGGGCGACCCTGGGCGGTCGACGTCCGGCGCGCCGGGCGCGCTACACCGGGGTCCCGAGGGAGGCGTCCCGGAACGAGGAGAGGCGCCCCGTGGGGCGCCTCTCGCGGTACTGCCGGACAAGGACTCGAACCTTGAATGCTGGTACCAGAAACCAGTGTGTTGCCAATTACACCATCCGGCACCGGCGGCCGCCGAGGCGGA
>WLOB01000059.1 GCA_009699505.1 Actinomycetota bacterium
CGGTGACGGCCTCGGTCACGCAGTGCTCGACCTGCACGCGGGTGTTCATCTCGAGGAAGAAGTACTCCCCGTCCTGCAGCATGCCCTCGATCGTGCCCGCGCCGACGTAGTTCACGGCCTTCGCGGCGTCGACGCCGATCTTGCCGATCCGGGCGCGGAGCTCCTCGTCCATGAAGAAGTCGGGGGCCGGGGCCTCCTCGATCAGCTTCTGGTGGCGGCGCTGGATGGAGCAGTCGCGCTCGCCGAGGTGGATGACGTTGCCGTGCTTGTCGGCGATGACCTGCACCTCGACGTGGCGCGGGTTCGGCAGGTAGCGCTCGAGGTAGACCGTGCCGTCGGAGAAGAACTTCTCGCCCTCGCGGGAGGCGCCCTCGTAGGCGTCCTTCAGCTTGTCCTCGGTCAGCGCGACGCGGAAGCCCTTGCCGCCGCCGCCGGACGCGGCCTTCACCGCGACGGGGAAGCCGATCTCGTCGTTGGCGATCCGGACGGCGTCCTCGTACGTGTCGACGGACTCCGTCGTGCCCGGCACGATCGGCACGCCGGCCTTCTTCATGAGGTCGCGGGCCTTGGTCTTGCTGCCCATGGAGTCGATCGCGGAGGCGGGCGGCCCGATGAACGTGATGCCCTCCTCCTCGAGGCGCTGCACGAAGGCCGCGTTCTCGGAGAGGAAGCCGTAGCCGGGGTGCACGGCCTCGGCGCCGGACTCCTTGACGACCTCGACGATCTTGTCGACGTTGAGGTAGCTCTTGGCGGCCTCCGCCGGACCGATCAGGTAGGCCTCGTCCGCCCGCTTGACGTGCAGGGCGTCGCGATCGAGCTCGGAGTAGACGGCGACCGTCTTGATCCCGAGCTCCTCGCAGGCGCGGATCACGCGGATCGCGATCTCCCCGCGGTTGGCGATGAGGATCTTGCCGAACATATGGCGCCGAATCTATTCGATCGCGTGCGCCATCCGCCGTCAGCGTGGGCCGTACCCACCGGGTGGGCGGGGCGACGCGGGCCGGACGGCCCGCCCCGCCCGCGCTCAGTCGCCGTCGGCGGTCGACGTGCGGGCGGCCGACAGCGGCGAGGCGGTCGAGGTCGACGGCGCGGTGTCGGGCGCGCGGCCCGCGAGGCGGCCGTGGACCAGGGCGTCGAGCGACAGGCGGCCCGGACCCGTCAGCAGCAGCACGACCGCGCCGGCCAGCAGCGTCAGCGGGAACTCGTAGCCGTCGAGGAACGGGCCCGGCAGGTGCAGCGCGATGATCGCGACGACCATCGAGGTGCCGACGGAGAAGGCGCCCAGGCGGGTCAGCAGCCCGAGGACGATGAGGATGCCGCCGAAGAACTCGCCGGCGCCGGCGAGGACGGCGAGCGGCTCGCCGGGCGTCAGGCCGCTGCCCTCGAACATCGCGCCGGTCCCCTCGATGCCGCCGCCGCCCCAGAGGCCGAACAGCTTCTGGCCGCCGTGGGCGATGAAGACCGCGCCGACGACGAGGCGGGCGACCAGCAGGCCCACGTCGGTCGGCCGGTCGGTCCGGCTGCGGGGGAAGGCGAGGTGCACCAGGGGGGAGGACATGGCGGGGAAGGTAGGAGCCCCGAAGTAAGACCCCCGTAAGCGGCCCGCGCCGCGGCGGGGACGGCGTCCGCGCCGCAGGCGTCCGTCCGGCGCGGGGGGCGGCGGCCGGTACCCTGGGTCCGTGCCCCGACCGCTCCGGATCCTCCCCGCCGCGGCCGCCGCGCTGGCCCTCGGCCTCGCGGGCTGCGGGGGCTCCGGGGACGGCGTCTCGTGCGACGACGTCGTCTGCACGGTGCAGTCGGACGGCCCGGGGACCTACACCCTGGACCAGCAGCGCACGGAGGTCGAGGTCTCCGACCTGACCGACGACGCCGTCCGCGTGCGGGTGAACTCGGAGGAGCAGACCGTGCGCCGCGGCGCGGACCCCGCCCGGATCCGCGGCTACCTCGTCGCGGCCGAGGAGACCTCGCCCGACCGCGTGAAGATCCGCCTGGAGCGCTGAAACCGGTCGGCGGTCCGCTGACCCGGTCGGCGGTGCACGTGGATGCCAGGCGTTCGTGGACCGCGGAGGTCGGTGCCGGTCGTGCGAGAGCTGTGCACCCGCACCGCCGAGTGCGACCCGTGCCGAGATCCGATGCGTCCACGGACGCCTGGCGCCGCGTGCTAGCGGATCATGCCGCCGGCGACGGTGTCGTTCGTGCCCTCGTCGATGAGGATGAACGCGCCCGTCGCGCGGTCGCGCAGGTAGGGGTCGGCGACGAGCGCCCGCTTCAGGCGGATGCGCACGCGGCCGATGTCGTTGAGCTCGAGCCCGTCGGCGTCCTCGCGCTCCAGGGTGTGGAGGTCCAGGCGGTCGAGCACCGCGTCGACCTTGGCCACCGTGGTGGTCGTCGTGTGCTTGAGCAGGTAGCGGGCGCCGGGGCGCAGCGCGCGGTCGCTCATCCAGCAGACGTCGGCCTCGAGCTCGCGGAACGTGATCGCCTCGGCGTCCTCGTCCGCGCCGACGATGACGTCGCCGCGGCTGACGTCGACGTCGTCCTCGAGGTGGACCGTCACGGACTGCGGGGCGGTGGCGACCTCGAGGTCGCCGTCGAGCGTCTCGATCCGGGCGATGCGCGAGCGCACGCCGGAGGGCAGCACCTGCACCTCGTCGCCCGGCCGCAGGACGCCGCCGGCGACCTGCCCGGCGTAGCCGCGGTAGTCGTGCAGGTCGTCGGCGGACCAGCGGCCGCCGCCCACGTCCGCCGCGGACTCGCCCGGGCGGATCACCCACTGCACCGGGAAGCGCAGGTCGGTGAGGTTGCGGTCCGTCGAGACCTCGACGGTCTGCAGGTGGTGCAGGAGCGTCGGGTGGTCCTCGTCCTCGGGGTACCAGTCGGGCAGCTCGCCGCGGTCCACCACGTTCTGGCCCTGGAGCGCCGAGATCGGGATGACGTGGATGTCCGGGATCCCGAGCTGCGTCGAGATCCGGGTCGTCTCGTCCTCGATCGCGCGGAAGACGTCCTCGTCCCACTCGACGAGGTCCATCTTGTTCACCGCGAAGGTCACGTGGCGGACGCCGAGCAGCGACGCGATGAACGTGTGGCGGCGCGTCTGCTCGATGACGCCCTGGCGCGCGTCGACGAGCACGATCACGAGGTCGGCCGTGGAGGCGCCCGTGACCATGTTGCGCGTGTACTGCACGTGGCCGGGCGTGTCGGCCAGGATGAAGGAGCGGTCGCCGGTGGTGAAGTACCGGTAGGCGACGTCGATCGTGATGCCCTGCTCGCGCTCGGCGCGCAGGCCGTCCGTGAGGAGCGACAGGTCGACGGTGCCCTCGCCGTGGCGGCGGACGGAGGCCTGCTCGACCTGCTCGAGCTGGTCGGCGAGGACCTGCTTGGAGTCGTAGAGCAGCCGGCCGATGAGGGTCGACTTGCCGTCGTCGACGGAGCCCGCCGTGGCGACGCGCAGGAGGTCGGCGCGCAGCGCCGGCATGCCGACGGGGTCGCCGGCCTCCGCGAGCAACGAGGCGGTCGGGGCGGGATCGTTGGCGGCGGACATCAGAAGTACCCCTGGGCCTTGCGGTCTTCCATCGCGGCCTCGGACACGCGGTCGTCGGCGCGGGTCTCGCCGCGCTCGGTCACGCGGGTGGCGGCGATCTCGGTGACGACGTCCGTGAGCGTCGACGCGGTCGACTCGACGGCGCCGGTGATGGTGAGGTCGCCGACGGTGCGGTAGCGGACCGACAGCGTCTCGACGGTCTCCCCCTCCTGCGGCTGCAGGAACGGCGAGACGGCGTAGAGCATCCCGTTCCGGCGGACGACCTCGCGCTCGTGGGCGAAGTAGATCGACGGGAGCTCGAGGCGCTCCTCCTCGATGTACTGCCACACGTCGAGCTCGGTCCAGTTCGAGATCGGGAAGACGCGGACGTTCTCGCCCTTGCGCAGCCGGCCGTTGTAGAGGTTCCAGAGCTCGGGGCGCTGGTTCTTGGGGTCCCAGCCGCCGAAGTCGTCGCGGAAGGAGAAGATGCGCTCCTTCGCGCGGGCGCGCTCCTCGTCGCGCCGGGCGCCGCCGAAGCAGGCGTCGAACTCGTGCTCCTCGATCGCGTCGAGCAACGTCTGGGTCTGCTGCTGGTTGCGCGAGCTGCCCTGCCTGGACGGGTCGTACCCGTCCTGCACGCGGCCCTGGTCGATCGTGTCCTGGACCTTCGCGACGATGAGGCGCTCGCCGAGCTCGGCGGCCCGGCGGTCGCGGTACTCGATGACCTCGTCGAAGTTGTGGCCCGTGTCGACGTGCACCAGCGGGAACGGGAACCGGCCGGGGCGGAACGCCTTCTCGGCCAGGCGCAGCAGGACGATGGAGTCCTTGCCGCCCGAGAACAGGAGCGCGGGGCGCTCGAGCTCCGAGGCGACCTCGCGCATGACGTGGATGGCCTCGGACTCCAGGGCGCGGAGCTTCGAGAGTCCGGCGCTGCGGGCGTCGGCGGGGTCGATCGTCATGGCGTCCGAGAGGCGGGTGCGGGGCAGGGAGGTGGACATCTCAGGCGTCTTCCTGGTGCAGTCCGCACTCGATCTTGGCGGAACTGGCCCAGCGACCCTCGCGTCCCGCGCCCTGCTTCGTGCAGTGGAAGCAGCCGATCGACGCGTAGTCGCGGTCGTGCAGCGGGTTGTAGGGCAGGCCTTCGGCGAGCACGTGCTTCCAGACGTCCTTGTCGGACCAGTCCGCGAGCGGGTTGACCTTCACGAGCCCGAAGGCGTCGTCCCACTCGACCTTCTTCGCGCCGGCGCGGGCCGGGGACTGGTCGCGGCGGATGCCGGTGGTCCAGGCGTCGAGCTTCGACAGGCCCTCCTTGAGCGGGGCGACCTTGCGGATGCCGCAGCACTTGGACGGGTCGCGGTCCCACAGGCGGTCGCCGTGCTCGGCGGCCTGCTGCTCGAGGCTCGGGCCGTGCCAGCGCTCGATCGTCGTGTCGTACCGCGCCTCGGTCCGGCGCCAGAGCTCGTAGGTCTCCTCGAACAGCACGTCCGTGTCGAGGGCGAACACGCGGGCGTCGGGGTTGGCCTTGAAGATCAGGTCGAGCAGGACCGACTCCTCCTTCTGGAAGGAGCAGGCCAGGGCGATCTGCGGGTGGTACGTCTCGAGCGCCCACGCGACGACGTCCTGCGCGGACGACCCCTCGAGGTCCGGGAGGGTGGGGACGGCGACGGCCACGGGTCAGCCCGCCGGGGTGGTCGGGGCGACGGCCGCGGCGGGGACGGACGGGCGTCCCCCGCCGTGCTCGGTGGGCGTCGTGGGAGCGGGTGCGTCGGTCATGAGGGTCCCTCGAGGGTGTGAGGCGAGACGGAGGGGACCATCCAAAGTAGCGAACGGTCATCCGGATTCATGGATTCCATCTGGAATACCAGGTATGCCTGTGGAGAATGAGATCGCACCCGGGTCGGCGGCCCCGTACGACGGGCGATCCGGCCCGCCGGCCCGTCACGGCGGGGGCGGTCCGCGGCCGTCGTCCCGCCGCCGCCCCCGGACGATCCGTGGCCGTCGCCGGCGCGCCGCGGGGGCGGCCCGCCTCCGGAGGGCCCGCGTCCCCTAGTCTCGCTCGGTGCCCCCCGGCACGCGCGCGACCATGTCCGGCGACCCCGCACCGACCTTCGACCTCCAGTCGCACTCGACCGCGAGCGACGGCGCGCTCGTGCCCGCGCGGGTCGTCCGCTCCGCCCACCGGGCCGGCGTGCGGACGATGTCCCTGACGGACCACGACTCCGTCGCCGGGGTGCAGGAGGCCATCGACACCGCACAGCGGCTCGGCGGCATCACCGTCGTGCCCGGCATCGAGGTCTCCGCGATCGACGACGCCCACGCGGACCTGCACGTCTGCGGGTACCTCGTCGACCATGCCTCGACCGACCTCGCCGACGCGCTCGAGGCCTGGCGCGCCGACCGCGCCGGCCGGGCGGACCGGATGATCGACGCGCTGTTCGAGCTCGGCTGGGCCGTCGACGTCGCGGGCCTGCGCGCCCGTCGCGACGCCGGCCGGTCGATCGGCCGGCCGCACGTGGCGGCCGCCGCGTTCGACCACCCCGCCAACGCGGAGCGGATCGAGGCGGAGGAGCTCGACACCGCCACCGACCTGCTCGTGGCCTATCTCGTCGACGGCGCACCGGCGTTCCGCACCCGGACGACGCCGACGGTGGCCGAGGCGATCGACGCGATCCACGGCGCCGGGGGCGTGGCCGTGTGGGCGCACCCGTTCTGGGACGTCGGCGACGAGGCGTCCGTCACCGCGGCGCTCGAGCGGTTCGTCGGCCTCGGGCTCGACGGCGTCGAGACGTTCTACGCGAGCTTCACGGAGGAGCAGACGCGCTTCCTGCACGCCGAGGCGGGCCGCCTGGGCCTCATCACTACGGGCTCGGCGGACTTCCACGGCCCGCACCACCCGAACTTCTCGCGCTTCCGCGACTTCTCCACCTACGGCCTGGAGCCCACGTGGGGCCCCTTGGCCGAGTGGATGGGCTGACGTCCCGCCCGCTCCCCGCGGGTGGATGCCAGGTGTTCGTGGACCGAGGAGGTCGGTGCGGGTCGTGCGAGAGCTGAGCACCCGCACTGCCGAGTGCGACCCGTGCCGAGATCCGATGCGTCCACGGACGCCTGGCGCCGCCCGCGGGTCAGCCCCAGGCGGTGAGGTCCTGACCGCCCGTGTCCCACGACGCGCCGCGGCTGACGCCCTCGAGCCGCGCGGTGCGGGCCCAGGCGTCGACCTTCGGCGCCTCCTCGACGGCGACGGTCGTGTCGCGCAGGAACTGCTCGACGGCGGCGACGAGCGCCGCGGCCTCCTCCGGCGTGGCGGAGGACGGGACGTCGATGCGCGGAGCTCCGTCGGCGGACATGCGCCGAAGGGTACCGCCGGGGGCGCCTACGACGCGAGGAAGCCGGCGACGAGGTCGAGGTGCTCGCCGATCGGCAGCAGGAACGAGTCGTGGCCCCACGGCGACGCGACGTCGTGCCGCTCCACCGGGACCCCCGCGCCCGAGAGCGCGGCCGCGAGGTGGTCGCTGTGCTCCGGCCCGAACCGCCAGTCCGTCGTGAAGCTCTCGACGAGGAAGCGGGTCCCCGCCTCCCGCACCCGGCCCAGCCGCTCCTCGGCGTCCGGCGCCTCGAACGGGGCGAAGGCGTCCATCACGCGGGTGAGGTACAGGTAACTCAGGGCGTCGAAGCGCTCGACGAACGACGACGCCTGGTGGTGCAGGTAGTGCTCGACCTCGAAGACCGGCGCGAACCAGTCGTGCCCGTCCCGCGGGGGCGCCCGCACCGCGTCCCCGTCGCGCAGCCGCCGGTCGAACTTGCGCCGCAGCGCCTCCTCCGACACGTAGGTGACGTGCCCGAGCATCCGCGCGGCGGACAGGCCCGCGCGGGGGATCCGGCCCGTGCCCGGGTAGCGGCCGCCCTGGAAGTCGGGGTCCCGGAGGATCCCCTCCCGCGCGGCGGTCGACAGCGCGATGTTCTGCGCGCTGAGCCTGGCGGACGCGCAGAGCACGACGGCCCGGTCGACCTCCTCGGGCGCCTGGAGCGTCCACTCGAGGACCTGCATCCCGCCGAGCGACCCGCCGACCGCGGCGGCCAGGCGCCGCACGCCGAGGCGGCGCAGCAGCGCCCGCTGGACGCGGACGAGGTCGGCGACGGTGAGGGCCGGGAAGTCCAGCCCGCGGGCCTCCCCCGTGGCGGGGTCCACGTCGCTCGGGCCCGTCGTGCCGCGGCAGCCGCCGAGCAGGTTGGCGCAGACGACGAAGAACCGGTCCGTGTCGATCGCCCGGCCGGGCCCGACCAGGACGTCCCACCAGCCCCGCCGCTCCGGGTCGCCGTGGTGCCCGGCCGCGTGCGCGTCGCCGGTCAGCGCGTGGCAGAGGACGACCGCGTTGTCGCCCGCCGCGTTCAGCGTCCCGTAGGTCTCGTAGGCGACCCGGACCGGCCCGAGGCGCGCGCCGTTGTCGAGGACGAGCGGGTCCTCGGCGGGGTACAGCTCGACCGCGTGCGTCGCGACCTCGCCCAGGCCCGGGCCGAGGTCGCGCGCACCGGCGTCGGCGATCGTCTCGTGCGTCATCGCCCGCCCGCCGGGCGGGGCCGGGCCCTCCGGCCCCGCCCGTCCCTCACGCGCCCGACGCCGCGGACGCCTTCGCGAGCGCCTGGTCCAGGTCCGCGATGAGGTCGTCGATGTGCTCGATGCCGACGGACAGCCGGACGGCGTCCGGGCCCACGCCGGCCGAGGACAGCTCGTCCTCGTTCAGCTGCGAGTGCGTCGTGGAGGCGTTGTGGATCGCGAGCGACTTCGCGTCGCCGATGTTCGCCAGGTGCGAGAACAGGTCGAGCGCCTCGATGAACGCGCGCCCGCCCTCGAAGCCGCCCTGCACGCCGAAGGAGACGAGGGCGCCGCCCCCGCCGCGGAGGACCCGCTGCGCGACGTCGTGGTACGCGTTGCCCTCGAGGCCGGGGTAGTTCACCCAGGCGACGCCGTCGTGCGCCTCGAGGTGCTTCGCGACGGCCAGCGCGTTCTCGTTGTGACGCTCCATGCGGATGCCGAGCGTCTCGACGCCCTGCAGGATGAGGAACGCGTTGAACGGCGAGAGCGCGGCGCCCGTGTTGCGCAGGAGCACCGTGCGGGCGCGCAGGACGTAGGCGATCGGTCCGGCGGCGTCCGTCCAGACGACGCCGTGGTACGACGGGTCGGGCTTCGTGAGGCCGGGGAAGCGGTCACCGTGCGCCGCCCAGTCGAAGGAGCCGGCGTCGACGATGGCGCCGCCGATCGACGTCCCGTGGCCGCCGAGGAACTTCGTGAGGGAGTGCACGACGACGTCCGCGCCGTCCTCGATCAGCCGGGCGCCGACGGGCGTGGCGACGGTGTTGTCGATCACGAGCGGCAGGCCGGCGGCGTGGGCGGCCTCGGCCCAGCGCGGCACGTCGAGGACGTTCAGCTTCGGGTTGCCGATCGTCTCGCCGAAGACGAGCTTCGTGCGGTCGTCGGCCAGGCGGGCGACGGCGTCGGGGTCGTCCGCGTCGGCGAACCGGACCTCGATGCCGTACTGCGGCAGCGTGTGCGCGAAGAGGTTGTAGGTGCCGCCGTAGAGCTGCGACACGGAGATGATGTTGTCGCCGGCGCCCGCGATGTTCAGGACGGAGTACGTGACGGCGGCCTGCCCGGAGGCGGTGACGAGGGCCGCGGCGCCGCCCTCGAGCTGCGCGAGCCGCTGCTCCAGCACGTCCCAGGTCGGGTTCATGATCCGGCTGTAGATGTTGCCCGGCGTCTTCAGCGCGAACAGGTCGGCGCCGTGCTGCACGTCGTCGAAGACGTACGACGTCGTCTGGTAGATCGGCACGGCGCGGGCATTCGTGGCGGGGTCCGCGCTCTGGCCGCCGTGGAGCGCGATGGTCTCGGGGCGGTACTGGGGCTGCTCGTCGGTCATGGGGGCTCCGTGTCGGCTGGGCGGTCTCCGGCGCCGGCCGGGCCGGCGACGGATCGCGAGCCTACCGCACGAACACCGGAAACCGGATCCGTTTTGGGTCCATTGCGGTCCGGCGGGCGGGTCGACCCCCGCCGGCTCGTCGCTCAGGCGGTCGGCGCGCGGAGCGCGAGGCCCGCGTGGTCGGTCCAGGTCAGCGTGTTCTTCAGCAGCACGCCGCCGAGCTGCCCGAAGGCCGCCGCGTAGAAGATGTGCATGACGCGGCCGTCGCCGATGCGCCGCATCCCGGCCGGCAGCGCGTGCTGGCGGGCGGCCGGCGGCGCGAGGTTCAGGTCGGCGCCGAAGAAGAGGTTCGCGTTGCGCGCCAGCTGCGCCGCGAGCGCGGTCCGCAGCTCGCCGGCCTGCGCGACCGCCTTGCCGCGGTGGTCCAGGTGCGTCGTGCAGACGGCGGCGCCCGTGGAGTCCGCGCAGAGCAGCACGCGCTTCTCCGCCCCGGCCTGCTGCATGGAGTACTTCGCCTCGACCGTCTTGACCAGGTCGCGCTGCGGCGCGGCCATGATCGCGTTGCCGTACTTCCCGCGGCCGCCGGGGCACATCGCCCGGCCGGCCTGCGCGAAGACCTTCTTGTAGCCCGTCCGCTTGGCGACCTGGTTCACCGTCGCCGAGCAGACCTCGTTCAGCGTCAGGAGCTCGGGCTTGCGGCCCCGGAGGATCGCGGTCAGGTTGCCCGTGGCGTTGCCGCCGGCGCACTTCGCGGCCCGGTCGCAGGCGTTGATGTGGATGAGCGGCGTGAACGTCGCCGCGCCGGCCGACGCCGGGGCTGCGGCGAACGCGCCGAGGACGAGGGCGGCCAGGAGGGAGAGGACGACCGGGAGGCGGTGGGACGTCCGCCCCGCTGCGGGGGAGTGCATGGAGCGCATGTTCCCACCCCGCGGGCCCCCCGGGCGATCGGTCTCACGATCGGGACACATCCGGCGTCCCGCCCGCCGCGCGCGTCCCGGCCCCGGCGTCGACCCGGCCCCCGACCGCGTCCCGCCCCGACCGTCGCCGGGGCCTCCGCCCGCCCGGCTGCTCCGGCGGCCGCGCGCCCGACGGGACCGTCGCCCGGCCTCAGCGGACCTGCACCCGCGAGCCGAACGCGCGCAGGGCCGCCGTCACGACGTCGGCGTAGGCCTGGTTGCCCTCGACGGTCGGGTGGATCGACGAGGTCGCGGGGAACTGGGGCACGAGCCCGATCGGCGTCCCCGGGTCGACGACCTCGACGCGGTTGATCCACGGCGACGGCCCGCCCGCGCCGTGCCCGACGAACGCCGCGAGCACCTCGTCCGTCACGGGGTGCAGGCCGTGGGACCGCGCGGCGGCGGCGACCTCCTCGTCGACCTGCGTGGCCCACACGTTCGCGAGCCGGCGCTCGGCCTGGGTCAGCGTCGCCGCGAAGAGCGGGTCCAGCGGCACCGGGCCCTCGTCGAAGAGCCGCGGGTAGCCCGCGACGAGCACGTCCGCCCCGGGGGCGACCGCGCGGATCTGCGCGAACGTCGCGTCGAGGCCGCGGCGGACCGCACCGCGGATGAGCGCCGTCTCCGTGTCGTGGTCCGCCGTGCAGTCGCCGGTGACGCAGCGGGTGAACTGCGGCACGAAGCGCGCGTCGTTGCCGCCGATGCTCAGGGTGATGAGCGTCGGTCCGGGCCGGGCGCGCAGGCCCTGCTCGACCCGGTCCAGCTGCGTGCCGCCGATGCCGGCGACCTGGGCGACGCCGCCGTCGCGCGAGAGGCGGACGTTCTCCGTCTTCGCCCCGCTACACGCGAGGAACTGGGGCAGCGGCACGAGGTCGCGCGGAATGAGCGCGGCCCACATGCGGCCGTTGCGCGCGCACGGCTGGTCGTCGTAGGGCTGCCCGAGACCGGTGCCCGCCGCGTAGGAGTCGCCGAGCGCCCAGTAGGTCGCGTAGCCGGGCGAGCCCGTGGCGCGGGCCTCCACGGCGGAGGACGGCCGGGCCTCCGCGCCCCCGTCCGCGGCGACCACCCGGTAGGCGAGCCAGCGCCCGGCCAGGCGCGCCGGGGGCACGTCGCGGAGCGTCCGGGCCCGGGTCGAGGCCCCCAGGCGCTCGACCCCGCCGGTGAGGACGTCCGTGCGCTCGACGCGGTACCCCGTCGCGTCCTTCGCCGCCGGCCACGACAGGACGACCGCGGACCCGTCGCCGGCCGCCCGGAGGCCCGTGACGACCTCGGGCGTGCGGCCCCGCGCCCGGACGAGCACGGACGGCCCGGGCGCCCCGAACCGGCGACCCGCCGTGCGGAACCGCAGGCGGAACCGGTACCGGCTGCCGGCCCGCAGGCCGCGGATCCGCACGGTGTTCGTGCGGACGGTCGTCGCGCTCCGCCAGCGCGGCCGCGAGGAAGAGAGGTCGCGCCGCTCGACCCGGGTGGCGGTGACGCCGGCGCCGGACGGCCTCCCCCACTGCAACAGCACGGCGCGGGGCGTCGTCGTGGCCTGCGGGAAGACGCCGCGCGGGGCGGCGGAGGCCGCCGGGGCCGTCGCCAGGAGGGCGGTGGCGGCGAGGGCGGCTGCGGCCCTGCGGGCGGTGGCGGAGGGGCGGGCGGACCACCCCGGACGCGGGGACGGGGCACCCGGGGCCGCGGCCCGGCGTGGTCGGCGGCCGTGCGTCGGGCGGGTCGGGCGGGAGGCGGTGCTCACCGGACGACCCTAGTGCGCTACGCGGGACTCGATGACCACTCGGGCGGTCAGGTCGCCATTCGACCCTCAGCCAGCGCTCCTGTCGCCGTTCGACCCTCAGCCAGCGCTCCTGTCGTAGTTCGATGCCTTAGAAGCCGCGAACTACGACACGAACGCCCCTGGCGGGCTCGCACCCGCCGGTGCCCGTGTTCCGTCACAGGTTCGGCACGTCCGTGTGGTCCCGTGCCGGTCCGCGGGGAGCAGAGTGATCGGAGCGTCGACCGGCGCTCCCCCGCCGGACGTCTCGTGTCCGTCGGCGACGTCGTGCGCCGACCCACGGGAGGCGGCGGTTCGACGACAGGGCCGTCCGTCGCACAAGCTCCCCGGGTCGACGGGACCCGACCCGACCGCTGCAGCCCGATGCATCGACCTCCACCCCCACCCATCCAGGGCCCGAGTCGGCCGGCGCCCCCGCCGGGGCTCGGGCCGGACAGGACCATCCGGTGGTTCGGAGCGCGCCAGTACGACGTGGTCTCGCGGCGGCAGCTGCTCGGCGCGGGAGTGTCCGCGGGCGAGATCGACGGACGGGTCCGCCGGGGGGTCCTGGTGCGCGTGTTCCGCGGCGTGTTCACCACCTCCGCCGTCGCCGCGAGCCACGAGGGTCGCGTGATGGCGGCGCTGCTGGCGGGGCCGGCCGGTGCGGTCGCGAGCCACGGCACCGCTGCGGCGTTGCGCGGCATGGTGCCCGTGAGCAGGGGGCCCGTGCACCTCACGAGCGCCGGTCCGCAGCACCGGCGCCCGGGCATCGTCGTCCATCGCTCGCTCTCGCACGACTCGGCGTCCACCGTGGTCTCGGGGCTGCCGTGCACGTCGATGGCCCGGACCGTGGTCGACCTGGCCGCGTCCGAGGGGCCCGTCGTGACGGAGCGCGCCTGGTCGACGAGCGCCGGCAACCGGACGCTGCGTCCGCGGGCCATCGAGAGCGAGCTCCGCCGCTTCGGGGGACGTCCCGGGACCGCCGTCGTCCGTCGACTCCTGGAGCCGCACCGCGTGACCGTCACGGGGCGGACGCGCAGCGAGCTGGAGAACGCCGCGCTCGCGATGTGCGGCGCGCACGACCTCGTGCCCCCGCGGGCGAGCACGCTCGTCGAGGTCGAGGGGGCGTCCTACGAGGCCGACCTCCTCTGGGACGCCCCGCGGGTCGTCGTCGAGCTCGACGCCTGGTCGACGCACGGCGACCCGCACCGCTTCCGGACCGACCGCGCGCGGGACTTCGACCTGGGTCTGTCCGGCTGGTTCGTCGTCCGTCTCGTGTGGGCGGACGTCACGACCGACGCTGAACGCACTGCGCATCGCCTGCGCCGGCTGTTCCAGCGCCGCCTGCGGGAGCTCGGACGCCGCTGGTGACGGGTCAACGGGCCGCCGGTCGGCACACGAGCGGCATCGGTCCGGCCCGACGCACCCATCGCTGTCGTACTTCCCGTTCACGAAGAGCGCGAACTGCGCCACCGCTCTCGCCCGTGGCCGGACGCGCTGCGGGTCGGCCTCGAGTCGGCGCCGACGGCGATCCCGTCCGCGTCGACCCCACCGACCCCGGACGCGCGACGGCCCGGGTCGCCCCGGGCCGTTTCGTCCCTCGTCGTCCGGGTCGGGCTCCCTGCCGGGCCGGCGGGCCCGACCGATCGGCGCCCGCGGGCGTCCGCCGCCCGGGCCGTCGTCCTCCTCCGCCACCGGGCGGCCCCCGCCGGACCGTGGTCGCGGTCCGGCGGGGTCGTGCGGGGCGCGCAGCGGCAACCCGCGTCCGTCCTACAGCGGGATGTTGCCGTGCTTGCGCTTGGGCTGCGCGACGCGCTTCGTGCGCAGGACGCGCAGGGCGCCGGCGACCTTCTGGCGGGTGTGGGACGGCTCGATGACGTCGTCGATGTAGCCGCGCTCGGCCGCCACGTACGGGTTCGCGAAGCGCGCCTTGTAGTCGTCCATGAGGACGTTCCGGCGCTCGTCGGGCGTCGGCGAGCCGGCGATGTCGCGGCGGTAGATGATGTTGACCGCGCCCTCGGCGCCCATGACGGCGACCTCGGCCTGCGGCCAGGCGTAGTTGAAGTCCGAGCCGAGGTGCTTCGACGCCATGACGTCGTAGGCGCCGCCGTAGGCCTTGCGCGTGATGACCGTGACCTTCGGGACGGTCGCCTCGGCGTACGCGTAGAGCATCTTCGCGCCGTGGCGGATGATGCCGTTGAACTCCTGCGAGGTGCCGGGCAGGAAGCCCGGGACGTCGCAGAACGTGATGAGCGGGATGTTGAACGCGTCGCAGGTGCGGATGAACCGGGCGGCCTTCTCGGACGCCTCGATGTCGAGCACGCCGGCCATCTGGTTGGGCTGGTTGCCGACGATGCCGACCGCGTGGCCCTCGATCCGGCCGAAGCCGCAGAGGATGTTCTTCGCGAAGTTCTCGTGGACCTCGAAGAACTCGCCGTCGTCCGTCACGAGCGTGATGACGCCGCGCATGTCGTACGGCTTGTTCGGGTTCGCCGGGACAGCGTCGTTCAGCGCGAGCTCCTCGCGGTCCCACGGGTCGTCCGTCGGGACGACCGGCGTGGTCTCGAGGTTGTTCTGCGGCAGGAACGACAGGAGGAAGCGCGTCTCCTCGAGGGCGTGGTCCTCGTCGTCGAACGCGAAGTGCGCGACGCCGGAGCGGGAGGAGTGCGACATGGCGCCGCCGAGCTCCTCCATGCCGACCTCCTCGCCCGTGACCGTCTTGATGACGTCGGGGCCGGTGATGAACATGTGGGAGGTCTCCTTGACCATCCCGATGAAGTC
>WLOB01000006.1 GCA_009699505.1 Actinomycetota bacterium
ACGGCGATCGGCCCGTCGTCGGAGCCTTCCTCGAGCTGCCACCAGGCACCGAGGGCCTGTTCGAGCTCGCCTATCTCGGCGATGCCTTCGAGCTGCTCGAGCTGTCGAACGAGCTCGTTGCGTAGGCGCGTCAGCCCTGGGAGGCGAACCCACCGTCGGCGGCCGCGGCCGATGACGTC
Organism: Actinomycetota bacterium; assembly: GCA_009699505.1. Taxonomy (GTDB): domain Bacteria; phylum Actinomycetota; class Thermoleophilia; order Solirubrobacterales; family Solirubrobacteraceae; genus Patulibacter. The sequence continues at coordinate 180 of WLOB01000006.1, forward strand.
GGCGACGTCGGTTCGCGAGGCGCCACTCGTGCTCGCGACCTCTGCCGGACCCGGCCAGATCGACGACGGGTCGTCGACGGGGTCCAGCGTGAGGAACCGCCGCAAGACGTCGAGGTCCGGGGCGCCCTCCGTGACCCGCCGCGGCAGCAGCTGCTCGCAGAGATCGACGAGGCGATGGACGTCCTGCTCAGCGGTGGTCGTCGTCGCCGTGGCGAGCCGCTGACGGAGCGCTCGCTGAGCATCGCCGAGGACGCGCCGCGTGTCGAGACTGACCCCGCGCAACTGGTTGATCCAGAGGGGCGGTAGGTCGAGGAGCTGCGCGACGGTGTCGACGCCGGCTCGCTCCAGGGCGTCGACCGCCCGGGGGTCGAGTCCGAGGCCGCGGACCGGGGTCGCCGTGGTCGCGGCTGTGAGGAGCCGGGCGCGCTCGTCGTCGCTGGTGCCCGTCGTGGTGCCGGCCCGGTCGAGGTCGGCGAAGACCAGCCGCCAGGCGCGGAGCAGGTCATCGGCGGTATCGAATCGCTGCGAGGCGTCGCGGTGGAGGGCCTGTCGCAGGAGTTCCGTGAGGGAGTCCCGGATGGGCTCTGGGAGGCCCCGGCCGTCGATGGTGACGTCCGCGTCGGTGAATCGGGGGTCGGTGGCGCGGTCGCCCCAGAACGGCAGCGTGCCGGCGGCCATCTGGTGCAGGACGACCGCGGCGGAGAAGCGCTCTGCCGAGAGGTCCCAGCGGTCCCGGCCGCCGGTGCCCAAAAACGGGTCTAGGTAGGGGCGGGTGCCGGCCTCTAGCTGGTCGGTCGGCGCACGGGAGAGTGAGAAGTCCAGGAGCACCAACCGCGGCTGTTTGCGCGGGCCGACCTCGGCGATCCCGAGGTTCTCGGGCTTGATGTCGCGATGCGCGATCCCCTCGCGCTCCAGGTACGCGACGGCGGAGAGGAGGTCGGTGCCCCAGTCCTCGAGCTTCTCGAGCGAGACGCTGCCCTCCTTGCTGAGCCACCGCGCGAGCGTCCCGTTGCCCGCGTAGCCGAGGACGAGTGCGGCGTGACCACCGAAGTCGAGCGGGCCGTCGCGCAGCGGGATGATCGTGCTGTCGCGAAGCTTGCTGAGGACCTCGCCCTCCTCGCGGATGCGGGCGCTGTGATCCGGGGTCGCGGCAATTTTCAGCACCTGCTCGCGGCCATCCGCGTCGTGCGTAAGGACAGCAACCGCGGTCGACCCCCGGCCGAGGCGGCGCTGCACAATGAACGGGCCGATCCGGTCGTCCTTTGCGAGCTTCAGGGGATCTACTTCGGGCTCATCGGGCTCAGGTGGCCTGGTGAGCTCATCTTCGGCGAGGTCAAGGTGCTCGAGGAGGTCCGCCACCGTCGGGTAGCGATGCGACGCGTCGGCAGCCGACGCGCTGCGGATGAGCTCGGCGATCCCGGCAGAAGCGCCGTCGAGGTCGGCGGCGATCTCCAGCCCCTTGTCGCGCTGGAGGCGTGCGGTGAGGCCCCCGAGCGTCGCAGCGGGCTGCACGCCGGTGAGGACGTGATAGCCGATCGCGCCGATCGAAAAGACGTCGAGGCGCTCCGGGTCGGCCTCGACCAACGACACCGCCTCGGGCGCAACGTACGGCGAGGACTCGTCGTCGACGAGGTCCAGGACGTGCTGGGTCCCGGCGATTGCGCTCGTGAGCGTGCCGCCCTCGAGCCGGACGCCGGTCTGCCAACCGCCGATGCGCAGGTGCTGGCCCTCGGTCCGCGGGCGGACGACCAGGACGTTGCGGGGTGAGAGCGAGCGGTGGTAGATCCGTCGCCCGTGCGCCCAGGCGACGGTCTCGCCCAGTGAGCGCAGCAGGCTGAGCCGGTCGTACAGGTCGAGCTGGGTGCCGTGCTCGGCGAGGAAGTGGTCGAGCCGCTGCTCGGACGGGTCGCGCTCGAAGACGACGGCCGCGCCGAGCTCGTGCTCCTGCGCATCGACCGGGTGCATCAGGTTCGGGTGCTGCAGCGGCCCGAGGATCTTGAACTCGCGGTCCGCCGCCCGGACAACCCGGTCGCGCTCCTCTGGGTCCGACGACGGCAGGCCGTAGATCCGCACGCGTCGCTGCGTGCGCTGGTCGCGCGGGTGGGTGGCGGCGAAGTCCTGGTAGCCGACGCCCTCGTCGAGCAGGTCTCCCAGCTCGAGCTCGCCGACCTTGCGGGAGCGCTGTGCGGGGCGCAGGCCGATCTGCTCCATCGCGGTCGCGATGCGCTTGGCCATAGGTCGGTCGATGCGCCGCTTGCCGAGGGAGCGGTGCTCCTCGGGCGAGACGGTGATGAGCCCGTCGATGACGCTGGGAAGACCGCCCCGCTGAGTGATCGTTCCGTCCTGCTCGGCGCCGCGACCAAAGATGCCTTGGCGCCCCTCGGCAGTGAGCTTGCACTCGAGCTCGGGGCTCGAGAGGAAGACCGCCGGCGCGATGTACGGGAGGGATTGGTTGCGGAACGCCTTCTGCCGGCCGAGCAGCGACTTGAGCTTCTTCGCCTTCCGGTTCGTGAGGAGCAGCGGATTGTCAAAGGTACGGACCGCGCCATTGGGCCGGGTGTTGCGCCACGTCTGCCCGCTGTCGACGAGCGAGCCGGGCCAGCTCTTGATCTCGACGAGGAAGACCCCCTTCGGCGAGCAGATGAGCAAGTCGATCTCGCTGATCGACCCGTCACTGATGACCTCGAAGTTCGCCCACGCGCCGTAGGGCTCCGTGGTCGGCAGCGCCTGTTGCACGAACGAGAGGGCCTCCTGCTCCCACGGGAACTCGGAGGGGGTGACTTGGACCCAGTTGGACGGCACCACGGGCGATGGTACGGGTGGGGTCGGGCGGGGCGTCATGCGTGCGTCATCGCGAGTTCGGGCGCGAACGCGCGGAGAGCCGCGACGCACGACGCTTCGTCGGTCGGGAAGCGCGTGAAGCGCGCGGTCTGACCACTGGAGAGCGTCCACCGGCCGCCGAGCTCCTCAAACGCGCTCGCCTCTGGCGCGTCGGCAGTCTCGACGTAGCCGAGCGCCCCGAAGCGGGCGGTCTCGTCATACGCGGAGAGGTAGCTCGTCAGCTGGTAGAGGTCCTCACGAGCAACCCGGGTCCCGCCGCTCAGGCGCTTGTACTTCGCGTCGAGGATGAGCTCCGGCGCTCCGTGGGCGCCGACCATGATGTCCGGGAACAGGCGCCCCATCGTCCCGTCGGGACGGTCGAGACTGGTGAGCAGGTGCTTCCGGGTCGTGTCGGTCGTGCCGTGCACGACCTGCTCCGCCCCGAAAGCACGCCGCGCGCAATGCACGAGGAAGAGCTCCCAGAGCTCGGCGACGTCGATGAGGAATCCCTCGGCGGACTCGCCTGTCGCATGCGTGAGTGGGCCCTGCCCCTTAGCGATGCGCCAGGACAGATCGGCGGCGCGCTTGTACGCCATCGTGATCGGCGTGTACCGGACCCGATGCAGCTCGCGGCGGGAGGGAAGCGTCGGGTGCCGGCCGACGGCGGCCCGCAGCGCCGTTAGGTACGCCTCTAGGCGCGGGCCGCGCCAGTCAGGCCGGCCGATGCGTCGATCGAGCGCTTCGTCGGCGCGAACGATGCTCCGGACGGCCGGGTTGTCGAGCAGCTTCGGGCGGTCCTTCGAAGCCACGGCCGGAGTTCCCGCGGCTCGAAGCCGAACCGTGCCCGGAACGTCGAGGCGACCGTGAACCGAGGTGCCGACGTGCGTTCTAGCGGCACGGAACCCGGGTGCTCCGTGTCGCATGGCGTCGGCCATCGTGGATCGCCAGATCGCGGCGACGAGCTCGGCGATCACCGGCCCGAAGCCGCCGGCCTCGCCGGCTCGGGGCACGACCTTGACGCCTATGGCCGCGCTCATCCATGCGGCGATCGTGTCGATGCCGAGTCGTGGCTCGATACGCAGCGTTCTGCCGTCGCGTCGCAGCTCGCCGACGTAGCGTCCCGCCCGCCACGAGCCGTCGAGCTCACGGGTGAGCAGCGGGTTGGGCTCGTCCCGCGCGTGCGACGCACCTGCGGACACCAGGAAGTCGGCGACCGCGACGTCGTTCACGATGCCGACGAGCCACTCGTTGTCGGAGCGCGTGGTGCTGCCACCGAGCGGCGAGAGGTCGCGGAACGTGAGGGTCTTGTCCTTCACGCGGGCGAGGCACCGTCCAGGAAGACCGACCGCAGGCGCTTCAGCTCCGCGTCGCGAACGTCGGAGCCGGCGAGATACTGCTCGAGGAGAGGACCGAGCGACCACGACCACAGGTCGGTCAACGCCGGTTGTGGCTTGCCCTTGCCGGTCCAGAGGTAGGTCCCCAGCTGCACCGACTTGCGGCTTGCGAGGGACTTGCCGAGGAAGAACGTGACCTCCGCGAACTGGGAGTGTCCGATCTCGTACGGACGCCCGAGCTCCGGTGAGCTCGCAATGGCCTCGTTCAACGCGACGGCTCGGTCGCCGAGTTGCCGCACTTGCTCCTCTGCGTTTACGAACTTGAATCGCGACGGGACGAGTTTCCCCCAGGCCCCGCGGATCATGTCGTAGAGCGCGTCGGCCTCGAACCGACAGTCCTTCCAGAGGAATCGGCGGCGGAGGGCGAAGTCGAGCGCTTCGACCGACTGATCAATCTCGTTCATCGTCCCGATGACGTAGAGGTCGCCCGGGAGCGCCAGCGTCGCCGCCGGCTCGCCCTTGTTCTGGCCAGGCAGGACGAGGACCTTGTCTCGCTTGTCACCCTCGAGCAGGCTGAAGGCCTCGCCTAGCATGGCACTCAGATCGGTGCGGTTCATCTCATCGAGGACCAAGACCACCGGGAACCGCTGATCTTCAGGCTGGGCGTGGTAGTGCTCGACGATCTGCGGGAGCAGCCCGGGCTCGTACCGGGTGGTGTTGCCTTCAAGTCGCAGCCCGCGGACGAACTCGGAGTAGCCATACGCCGGGTGGAGCTGCACCCAGAAGACGTTCGACGGCGGGACGCCCCCTGCCGTTTCGAGTCCTCCTGCGCCCACCGACTGGCGACTCACCAGAGCCGTCAGTTCGTCTTCGCTGGCGAAGTACCGCGCCGGACCCCACGCCTTCAGTGCCGCCCGCCGGATCAGTGCCCCGCCGAGCTCTTCCGCCTCACGAGTCTTTCCGGTGCCGGGAGGTCCGTGGAGGACGATCTGCTTCTTCCACTCGAGGGCCTCAATGTCGGACGCGCCCTCTCCGCCTGCGAGCCCGCCGCCGCGCCACATCTCCTTGAGTGGCGAGTAGTAGAAGTCCGGGCCGGCCTCGTGGTTCATCCCGGGGGCGCCCGGCACGTACTCCGCGACCCTCTTCCGCAGCGCAAAGAGTCGCTCGTCGTTGTCCGCGGCTTCGACGTCCTCCAGCATGCCGTCAAACGCGCTCACAATCGCCGACTTGTGCGCCCCATTCGCGATCCGCTCGAACTCATCGGGCCGGAGCAGGTGCAGCAGGACGTGGCGCATCGCGTGCGTGGGCTCGCCCCCGTCATCGATCACCGCGGCGAGCTCCCACGGCGACGCCAATAGCCCCTGCAGCTCGTCCGAGGGACGATCCTTCAGACGTCGAGCGGCGTCGAGTAGGAAGCGCAGGTGCACGTCCCGACCGAGGTTGAAGTGCATGCCGGGGTCGCCGATGCCCTGGTCAAGCGCCGCGAGCACGTCCGCGGCCGGCGCCGAGTCCCCCGCCGCATCACCGAGACTGAGATCAACCAACTGCCGCTTCTTCTCCCCGCTGACCGCATTGGTGAAGAGGAAGTAGACGACCATCACGTCGGCTGCGAGAACGCGCTGGTCCGGCGATGCCGATTCGAGTTGCAGCTTCCACTTGGAGTCGAACTTCCCACCACCCGCGGTGCCAACAAGCGCGCCGTCTTTAAGGGCTGCGAACACCCAGGCAAGGTTTGCTCCGGTCCAGACATGTGCCCGGTCCGGGAACAGCAGCGACCGGTCGTCAAGGATGCACCGTTCCACCCACTGTCCGACGACGAGGTCGACCTGGTCGCGGGGTCCTTCTGCGTATCGGGCCATTGGTTCCTGGTCGAGCGGGGGACGGGACATCTGACAGCGTGGTCGACGAACGCCGACGGCACACGCAGCCGTTGAGGGCAGCCAACATGGCGGGCGGACGTCTGTCAACGCTCGGAGGACGGATGACCGCGAACCCGTGGACGCCGCCCCCTGCGACGACCTAGCATCGCCAGCATGTGCGCGATCTACCTGAAGCAGGGCGCGGAGCTCGTCGCGATGGTCGAGCAGCCGTATGACGCTGAGAGCGTCCTACAGCAACTGCTCGCTGACTACCCCGGGCTGCTCGCGGGGGAGGAAGACGAGCGCGAAGGACGGGACTGGCTGCTCGTTCAGCGCGAGATGGGCGTCGCGGGCGAGGAGAACGGCGCGAACCGATGGAGCCTCGATCACCTCTTCATCGACCAGGACGGAGTCCCGACGCTCGTCGAGGTCAAACGCAGTTCCGACACCCGGATCCGCCGAGAGGTCGTTGGCCAGATGCTCGACTACGCCGCCAACGCATCGGCGTTCTGGAATGTGGCGACGATCCACGCTGCGTTTGAGAAACGCCACACGAACGCAGACGCCGCGGCCGATGCTCTCGCCAAGGTCCTGGGCCCGGATGCCGATCACGAACAGTTTTGGTCAAAAGTCGGGGAGCATCTCGCCGCTGGACGCCTGCGACTTGTGTTCGTCGCCGACGAGATCCCGAAAGAGCTGCGACGAATCGTGGAGTTCCTCAACGAACAGATGCAACGGACTGAGGTACTGGCTCTCGAGGTTCGCCAGTACGTCGAACGTGGCGGTGACCGCCTCACGCTGGTCCCACGACTGATCGGTGCGACGCAGGCGGCACAGATCGCGAAGGGCACTGGCGGCGTCACGACTCGCCGGAAGCTCACCGAGGCAGACATCCGCGCGGGAATTACCGCCAGTCTTCCTGGTGACATGGGCCGGCGGCTCCTTGGGCTCTACGAGTTCCTGCAGTCCCATGGTCGGGCGTCGTTCGGCACCGCAAGCGTCACGATGTGGCTCGGCGAGGATCGGGACCCTGCGAAGTCGAACCCGATCTCCCTATCGGTCTACCGTGACGGTGGGGTGGTCCTTAACTGGCGGTTCTTGTTCGACCGACGCAGTCCCGACGAGCTGGATCGCCTCGCAGATCTGCTGAGTGCGATGCCCGCTCTCCGCGAGAGCATTGACGCCGCCCGACAGTCCGGGTATCGCGCCTATACCACCCTGCCTGCGGCTGCGATCCTTGCGTCTGACGAGGGCCTCCGTGATTTCGAGCGGCTGCTTCTGGAAGCGTGTCGCCCGTCGAGTCAGCCGACAAGCTGAACGAGAGCGCGCCGTTCATAAGGCGGTCGGGAGCGGGCCCGTTCACCTACCTGCGGGCCAAGCTCATCGTTTCCCGCCCAAGGCGCTGGGAGCCTTCCACCCAAAGTGCAAACTGATGCCCGGTGGCATCCCCCGGACGTGCGGCGACACCCACGTCTCTCCTGATCGCAGAGAGATGCCCGCCGCGGACGCAGCAGTGATCGCGTCGTCGCTCGCAGCGTGGCCTGGTGGTAGCTGTCGTCGGTGCCCGGCGACGTATGAGGACATCCAACGCGACGTCTCGCCAATAGGTTCGAACGCGCGTGGTGCGACAGATCGACTGGCAGGCGGCCTCCGACGCTCGGCCGTGGTCAAGCGCGAAGCCACGCCGGACCGTGCCGGCTGCCGTGCCGCGACCCGGGCAGGAGTTGCGGGACGAAGGTGGTCGAGGTCGGGTGGACAGGTCAGCTCAGCGAAGATCAGCAAGGCACAGACCCAGGCCCGGTCGACCCTGGAACTCCCGGAACCCGCAGGCACCTGAATGGCGAGCGGATCGCTTCTTCCTGCGACGCGCATTCTCAGGGAGATTCGGCCCTTCGCGTCTTGGTAGGCCACACCGACTTCGGGCCGCCCCCTGTCCTGCAGGACCGGCGAGAACGCAAGCTCGAAGCCGGACTTCGCTCGGACGTGTACGACGTGCCCAAAGGCAAGGCTGCGCTCCGATCTGATGCGTCGGCTCGCGGACTCACCGAGGAATTTCAGCTGCGGCTGCAGGGTGTCCGAGAAGGCGTACCGCATCGGCAGCGCCGGTTCGATGTCGAGACCCTCTAGCGCCTGAAGGAGGTCCGCCCCGTACGCCTCATCCGTACTCGAGGCGAGGCTTGGCCCGTGGACGTGCTCACGGACTGCATCCCACTGGGGCCCGGCTGTCACGAAGTTGCCGGTCCCGGAGGCCCTACGGCCGGGGTCCTCCCACCAGCGGCTGGCACTGACCCGGGCGACGAGGTGACCGCGGACTCGCAGGTCCACCGCCGCGACTCGACGGTTGAGGTCGATCGTCATGCCGTCACGACGGGCCCCGAGTTGCGAATCCACGGTGCGGAGGAGCCGGTCAGCAAAGTGCTCCATCACGACGGAGTCGATTGCGCGCTCCGCGGCACCATCGCCTACGAACTGAGGCACCTGCAAGACGCGGTCCCCCACTATCACCGCCCCACCGTGAATCCCCACAGTGCATCCGAAACCTTCCAGGTGACGACGCACCTCTTCGAGACGCTTTGTCGCTCGAGTCTTCGCAGCTCCAGACGCTACAGGCCTCGGTGACGCGGATCGTTTCGGTGCTCGATCGATAATTAGCCGCGCACCGCACTTACCGCAGCCACCGGTTCCGCGCACCGGACCCAGCCGTCGCGAGCGTGCCCCGCAGTCAGGGCACCGGAGAGAGATGACCGGCGTCGGCTTCACGCTTGCACTCCACGAGCTCTTGCGACGGCGCCCGCGCGAGGGTCCGAGAACGCCTTCGGTGCGTTCCAGGCGAAGTGCAAACGGATTCCAGGGGGTACTCCTCGAGTGTGTGGTGATACCCAAGTCTCGCCGGACCGAAGTGCGATGCCAATTGTTGCCGCATTCGCTGCCGCCGATGCGCTGGCCTCTTGCCCGGCCTGCAGCTTGCGTCGATGGCCGGCGACGTACGAAGCGAGCCAGCGGGCGGTCTCGCCAGTCGGCTCAAAAGTTCTCCGCCGCCCGCTGGGTTCCCGCGACATTCGCCGCTCCGGGTCAGTAGTTCGAGACGAAACTCCTGACCTACCGGGAGCAGTCGACGACGCTTGGCGGCTGCCGCCGGACGTACATGGCGATGCCCGTAGGTGGTCTAGCGTCGGCGGGCACGTGAGTTCCGCAAATGCCACAAGGGCGAGTGCCCACCCCCGCGCCAGGCGCTCGTGTTCGGTGGTGGCCTCGGGCGCCCACACCGGGAGCGGGTCTCCAATCGCAGAGACCCTCATCCGGAACGCCTGGGCAACCGCCTCTTCGACGAACACCACTTCAACCTCGGGCCGGCCCCTAGGCGCAGCAATCGGCGCGAACGTGAGCTCGAAACCGCTGGCACCTCGCATGTGAACGGCGTGCCCGAACGCGAGGCTTCGCCCTGTCCGAATCTTCGCGCTGGCCGACTCGGCTAGGTCCCGCACTTCTGTCGACAGATCGAACGGGAAGTCGTAGTGATTGAACCCGACGCCGTCTCGGATCGGCGGCCGCCGTGCCTTCGGCGCGCTCGCCGCCGCCTCCCCCTTGGGAGCCGTATCCGTCGCTAGTCCTTCGGCCGGTTCGAGGCCGGCGAGGACCCGCAACTCTTCCCACTGTGTACCTGTCGTCAGGAAGTTCCCGACCCCTGACCGTTCATTTGACGGAGAGGTCCACCCAGCCGCACTGACGAACGCGACGTTGCTTCCCCGGTAGCGCACCTCGACCACCGGGCTCTTGGGTTGATGCCGAAGTTCGAGTCCGTCACGCGGGTGCTCCAGCGACGCCTGCGCGGCTTCGAGCAGCCGGTCGGAGAAGTAGCGCGCAACAACGGCGTTCAGCGTGCGCTGTTCGACTCGCTGTCCGCTTAGCACCCGCAGCGAGATGCGCTGTCCGTTCAGCTCGAGATCGTTTCCGACGACCGAGACCTCTATGCCCGCGGCTTGAAGGAAGGTGGCGATACGGTCAGCGACGCTCTGCGCCTCGGCTACCACTGAGTTCTCGGTAGTGCCGCGCTTCGTACCAGCCGCCGTCGGCCCTTTCTCCGTCTTCGGCCTGCCAGGGATGCGGATGTCCGGGCCTGTGACCCGAAGGCGGTCGGTCCCACAGGCATCGCATGCATAGGTCGGCCCATCCGACCAGAGTCGACTACCCCCTCGGTGGCATCGAGTGCACTCGATCGCAACCTTTGCAGTCCCAGCCGCTTGCGACATCGTTTGTCCGCAGCACACGACCGATTCGACTCGTAGTGGGCGTACCAGGACACGCTTGCGACAGACGGCGCACGCGACAGGGACCCGGGGGTCCTTTGCCCTCTTCTTCGTTTTGCTCTTCGCCATCGAGGTTTGCGGTATCGGGCTACTTCGCGAACCGGCGCTTCCCAGCGCCGACCCGCGCGGGTACGACCTCGGTACGTGTGATCGTCAAGCCGGTCGCTGCACGGATGCTCGCCGCATATGCCGCCATCTGTGGAGCGTGCCGGGCCTCGAGCGCAGCGATGTCCGTAGCGCCCACCCGATCCGTCTTGTAGTCGACGAGGACCAGCTCTCCGGCGGCTTCGAACAGGAGGTCGATGCGGCCCATCGTCGTGACCTCGCCGTCCTGCACCGCCACTGCGAGCTCCCGCCAGAGCCGGCCGGCCTTCGCCGCCTCTCGAACGGGGGCGCTCCGCAAACAGTTGCGGCTCATCTCCTCCACCTCGACGGAGGCGTCCCCGACCTCGAACTCCTGGCAAGCGTCCCGCACGAGATCCGTGAGGTCGACCTCAGGGTCGGCAAGCGGCACCCGCTCCATGACGAGGTGGACGGCGCTCCCGATGTCCGCAGCGCGGCGGTTCATCGCCGAACCTACGACCGGCGCGGCAGCCTCCAAGCCCGCTGCGGCACGCGACGTCCGACCGGCTCCCTCCGGATGCCCGGCGGTGAGGGCCTCGTCGGCGCGGCGGTCGGCGTCATCCGAGGCTCTCGCGTCGTCACCGGGGAGCGGGCCGCCGCCATCGAGGGGTGGCTCGCCCCCCACGTGCCCATCGAATCCACCCGCGTGCTGAGCGCTGGCCGCCGCGACTCGGCGGCCGCGCCGCGCCGCGGTACGGCGGGCGGCCCGAGCGATGGACCAGTCCTCCCGCGCCTCGGCCAACTCGGCTGTCACAGCCGCTGACACCGAGACGGCCTCGTCCGCCCGGCGATCGCTGACCGACGCCAGCGCGTTCGGCGGGTACACCGCCACATCGTCGTGCCCGGCCCACGGCTGGCCGTTCCACGAGGCGTCGGCAACCGCGGGCTGGGACGCCACTCCCGACGCCAAGTCGTCAGCACCCGAAGCGCCCGCGACGCCGCCATTGGCCGCGACGTCCTCCTCAGCCCCCAACACAAGCGGGTCCCCGGCCTCCGGCAGCGCCGGCTCGAGCAGCTCCAAGAACGTCCCCGCCCGCGGCTTCCCCGTCTGCGGGATCGCCGGCACCACCAGGAAGTCCCGCGCCCGCGTCACCGCCACGTAGAGCAGCCGTCGCAGCTCGGCCTCGAGCTGAACCTTCTCCTGGGCCAGAGCGTCGTCCCAGCCCGGGGTCGCGAAGCCGTCGTCCTTCGAGCCGAGCTTCAGCTCCAGGCGGTGCTCGGCGGCGAGGGGGATCGGGTTGTTGCGGTTGTTGGGCTTGTTGGCGAGGCCGGCAAGCACCACGATCGGGAACTCGAGGCCCTTGGCGCCGTGCATCGTCATGGCGCGGACGACGTCGTCGGCGTCCTCGGTGACGCCTGCGACGTCCTCGTCGAGGTCGAGCTGGCGCTGGCGTTCGATCCAGCGGACGAACTCGCGCAGGCCGCCGCCTGCCGAGCCCTCGACGGTGCGGGCCAGGGCGAGGAGCTGGCGGGCGTTCGCCGCCGGTTGGGCGCCGCCGAGGCCGGCGAGGGAGAACGGGATCAGGCCCGTGCGCTCGATCGCGCGGCGGACGAGCTCCGAGAGGGTCAGGCCGCGGCGTTCGCGGTGCAGGCCCGCGATCAGGGCCAGGCCATCGAGGACGGACTGTGGGCCGTCCGCGTGCGGGCGCCGGGGATCGAACCGGCCCGCGAGCGCGTGGTAGCGGACGAGGTCGTCGTCCGAGCACCCGCACGCGCCGGAGCGCAGCGCACCGACGACGGAGAAGCTGTCCGTCGGGTCGTCCGCGGCGCGCAGCAGGTGCGCCAGGTCGCGCACCTCGGGCGCGGCGTACCAGCCGCCGCCGCCCGAGCCGCGGAACGGCACGCCGTAACGGGCGAACGACGCCTCGAGCGGGGCCAGCGACGCCCGGGTGCGCATCAGGACGACGACGTCGCGCCAGACGGCCGAGCGCTCCTCCCCGGTCTCGCGGTCGCGGACCAGCCACCGCTCGTCCACGACGGCACGGTGGACGAGCCGCGCGATGCGGTCGGCCTCCTGGGTGCGGACCTCGTCGGCCTTCACCGCGGTGCCGTCGCCCGGGAGGACGACGATCGGGGCGCGACCGCCGAGGTCGGGGTCGATCGTCGAGACGAGCGGGACGTGCTGCGCCTGGACGCCCGGCACGCCGTCGCCGAGGAGCGGCGCGAACACCGCGTTGCTCCACCGCAGGAGGCGGGAGCGGGAGCGGAAGTTCTGGGTGATGCCCTCGTTGCCGTCGCTCAGGGGGCCCCGCTTGACGGCGTCGTAGATCGCGATGTCGGCGCGCCGGAACCGGTAGATCGACTGCTTCGGATCGCCGACGACGGTCAGGGCGCCGGGGGCCGGCGTCGCGGACTGCCAGTCCTCCCCCGGGGGCTCGTCGCAGGTCAGGAGCAGCGCGAGCTCGGCCTGCACGGGGTCGGTGTCCTGGAACTCGTCGATGACGACGGCGCGGTACTGGGCGCGGAAGCCACGGCGGACGTCCTCGTCGTCACGGAGCAGGTCGCGGGCGCGGAGCAGCAGGTCGTCGAAGTCGACGAGGCCGTCGGCGCGGCGGCGATCCGCGGCGTCGGTGACGAAGCCCTCGGCCAGGGCGAGCATGTCGGTGATCGTCTGGGAACGGAGAGCGCGGCCGTACTCCTCGCCCGCCGCCTTGAACTCCTTGAGCGACGCCTTCATCGCCTTGCACGCGCTCGCGGGCGAGTAGTTGCCCTGGCTGCCGGCGGAGCCCGACAGCTTGGGCATGCGGGCGAGGACGAGGTCCTCCAGGTCGACGTCGTCGCTGGCCAGGCAGGCGTCGAAGTACTCGATGCCCGTCGCCAGCTGCGCGAAGGCCTTGTCCTTCTGGTCCGTGCAGGCTTCGCGCGCGTCGGCGAAGGCGGCCGCGGCATCGCGGACGGCCGCGCGGAACGGTGCCGGGTCCGGGGCGGCGACGGCGGACGGGGCGAGCGGCAGGACCGCGCGGTTGGCAGACAACGCGTCGACGAGGTCGTGCAGCTTGTCGAGGCCGAACCCCCGACCGAGGGCGCGGACGAGCCGGTCGTCCTCCGCCTCGAGCAGCCCGTGGCGCCAGAGGTCGAACTCGTCCTCGAAGCGCCGACGGCCCGCGGCGGCGTCGAGCGGCTCGAACTGCGGGTCGAGGCCGGCCTCGATCGGCCGCTGGCGCAGGAGCGCGGTGGCGAAGGCGTGGATGGTCTCGATCCGTGCGCGGTGCAGGTCGGCGAGGGCCGCCGCGATCCGGCGGTGCTCGTCGCCGTGCGGGTCGGCCGTCGCGTAGGCGCGCTCGAGCCCGGTGCGGACACGGCCGGCGATCTCGGTCGCGGCGCGGTGGGTGAAGGTGATGACGACGAGCTCGTCGATCTCGACGGTGCCTGTTCGCAGCAGCGCGACGATCCGTCCGACGAGGACGGTCGTCTTGCCCGTGCCGGCGCCGGCCTCGACGAGCAGGTTGCGGTGCAGGTCGCCGGCGATGCGGTCGCGGGCGGGCTGGTCTTCGAAGGTCGTGCTCATGCGGCGGGGTCCGACGGGAGGTCGGTCGCAGGAGTCGCGTTCTGACGGGGACTGCGGGCCGGGGCGCTCATGCGTCCTCCCCCTGGCGCTCCCAGAACCGCGCCCGTGGGTCGTCGGCCTTCAGGCGGCGCATCGCCTCGCGCTGGGGGTGGCAGAGCGGCTCGAAGTCGCAGTAGCCGCAGTTGGATCGGGGGTCGGGGTCGCCGTTCTTCTTGCGGCCGTGGAGCGCGACGGGCTCGCGGTGGAAGTCGCCGCCATGGATGCCGTGGGCGAGGTGCTCGACGACCCCGCGGATCTCGTGCTCCTGCTCGCCCAGGACGGCGCCGTGGAACGGGATCCGGCTCCCCGCGCCGGGGTGGCGGAAGTGGTCGTACTCGGCGGTGCCGGTGGTCGAGTCGACGCCGAGCGCGCGGGCGGCGGCCCACAGATAGATCGGCAGCTGGAGCTTGCGGCCGAACGCGATGTCGTTCGGGTCGGCCCGCGGCTTGCCGGTCTTGTAGTCGACGACGCGAAAGGCGCTGCCGTCGGCGGTCGCGCGCACGCGGTCGATACGCCCGTGGACGAGGAGCGGCGGGCCGTCGCCGGGCAGCTCGAGCGGCTCGTCGCGGCTGAACGGCCCGCCGGCTGCCGGGTCCTCTCCGGGGCGCAACGCTCCGAAGCGGACCTCCTGCCCGCGCTCGAGGAACGGCATGGGCGGGGTCAGCGGGGTGCCGTCCGCGGCGTCCTCGCCGGCCTCGAGCCGCTCCTGGAAGTCGGCGAGTGCGCGGTCGTCCTCCTCCAGCTCGGTCTGCAGCCACAGCGCGAGGTCGCGGCGCATGGCGTGGCGGTCCTGCTCCAGCAGCACGGGGTAGCCCGTGAGGCCCTGGGCGGAGAGCGCGTCGAGCTCCTCGTCGAGCAGGTCGTGCAGCCGCCCGCGGTGGTCGTCCGGGTCGCCGTCGCGGGCGCCCCGCTCGCCGAGCTCGGTGAGGAACCGCTCGAGCACGTGGTGCAGCACCGACCCCGTGTTCAGCGCGTCGAGCCGGAGGACGTCCTCAGGGTCCTCGCGCGGCTTCAGCCCCAGGATGTCCTTGAGGAGGGTGCGCTGGGGGCAGGTCGCGTAATTCTCGAGGGCGGTCGGCGAGAACGGCCGCTGCAGGCGCGGCATCGCGCGCAGGTCGTCGAGGGCCTCGTGGCTGAGCGCCCCGTCGTACGGGGTGAGGTCCGTCGACCAGCGGGCGGCGTCGGCGGCCGTCGCCCGCACGTAGGCGGGGCGTTCACTGCTGAGGACGCCGGCTGCGGCGGCACGGGTGGCCGGGTCGTCGGACTCCAGCGCGGTGATGAGCCACTCCTCGGCGTTGCGCGCCTCGGCCGGGGTCTGCGCCCCGAACTGGGCGGTCCGGATGCGACGGAGCCACGGCTCGGCGGCAGTCGCGAAGTCCTCGATCTCGGCGCGATCGCCCGTGAGCGCATCCACCACGCCGCGGATGAAGGTCGACGGGAGCGCCGGACGGTCGGCGGTGCCGTCGGTGCGGGCGTAGCCGACGGCGAGTCGCTCGGGCCCGGCCCCGAGGAGGCCGGCGAACTGGAGCGGCTCGGGGTCCGGGGCGTCGGCGCGCAGCGGCAGGTCCCAGCCGTGGGCGGCGTTCAGGTCGCGCCGGTCGGCGTCGAGCAGCAGCGGGTCCTCGGCCGGGGCGGCGGGGAAGCGTCCGTCGACGAGGCCGACGATCGCCATCGCGCGGACGCCGACGTGGCGGAGCGAGAGCGCGTCGGCGACGATCACGCCGCGCTGGGCGAAGGCGCCCTCGCCGTGCTCGTTCGCGCGCAGGCGCTCGAGGGCATCGGCGACGAGGCCGTCGACGCTGGAGGCGGGGAGGTCGTCGGTCAGGACCGTGAGCGACTCGAGCTCGTCGAGGACGCCCTCGGCGCCGATGACGTAGCGGTCGACGGCGTCGCGGAGGAACGCGAGGTGCTCGGCCCACGGGGCGTTCTCGGGGCGCCGCTCGGCGAGCGCGCGGAGGTCGCCCACGAAGCGCTCGAGCTGGTCGGCCTGGGCGAGGCGGTTCGTCGCCCACTCGGGCCGGTCGTCGTCGGGGTGCCGGGCGCGGAGCGCGTCGCGGAAGGCCGCGAGGCGGTCGCGCCACTGGTCGGGTCCGGCAACGATGCCGGCGTCGCGCGCGATGCCGTCCCACGCGGCGGTGGAGATGCCGCCGTACTCGTGGAACGTCGCGTCGGGCAGGAACGCGTCGGCGAGGAACGCGGAGACATCAGCGCGCTGGAGCCGGCCGTCGAGCAGGCGCAGCAGCGCGGTGATGCGCCGGCCGAGCGGCCGCTCGGCGATCGTCGGCGCGTCGTGGAGGTAGACCGGCACGTCGGCCTCGCGCAGCGACGTCTCGATCAGCGTGCGGTGCGGCTCGGTGTGGCGGTACGCGATCGCCATCTCGTGGAACGGGATGCCGTCGTCGGCCCAGCGCAGGACGGTGCGCACGACCTCGTCGACCTCGCGGGTCGGGTCCGGCGCCTCGATGACCGTGACGGTGTCGTCGGTGGGGCTCGGGGTGAAGGGGACGGTGGCGGTGGTGCCGGTCTCGGCGGGGGCCGGCGGGCCGTCGAACGGGGCCCACGGGGTGTTGTCGGCCGTCGTGGCCGAGACCAAGCTCGGGACGGTCGCGTCGGCGGCGTGGGCGGCGTTCGTCGTGGCCGAGGGGTTGGCGACCGTCGACCAGGTCGCGTCGGCGGCCGCGGCCCACGCGCGCATGGTCGTGGTCGCGGCGTCGGCCGGGCCGTCGACCGCGGGGAGGAAGACCGTGACGGGGACCCGCTCGGCCAGGCGGTCGAGGAGCCGGCGCTGGATGACGGTCGGGGTCCACAGGGCGTGGACCAACAGGTGCTCCCCGTGGAGCTTCGTCGGGTCGGCCGCGAGGACGGCGTCCTCGACGGTGAACCAGTCGTGCCGACGGGCCTCGACCGCGGCGTAGAGCGTCGCGAGATCCAGGAGCCGCTCGTCGTCGACCGCGGCGCCGGCGGTCGTCAGCGCCTCGGCGTCGATCCCGGCGCCGCGGAGGTCTCGCAGCGTGCGGATCATCGCGTTCTCGAACCCGGGCGTGTGGACGACGTCGCCGAAGCGCTCCGGCGGGCCCGCCGTGGCCTGCCTGACGAGCACCGGGTCGACGAGCGGCGGCATGGGCTGCCGGCCCGCTGCGAGCAGCGTCGGCGCGCCGAGCGTCATCGCGAGCTCGCCGGGGGTGACGATCTCGACGTTGACGTGCCCGCCGAGGATCTCGGCGATGCGACGGCGCAGGTACGGCCGCAGCAGCGTCTCCCCCACGAGCACCGTCACCGCGGCGAACGGGTCGCTGGCCTTGGCGTTCTTCACGGCCTGCGCGAGGGCGAGCTCGAGCGCGGCTCGAGGGCCGGTGATCAGGCGGTGGGACGGAGGCACGCGATGCGGGGACGGCGTCACGAGACCAGGGTCGGTCTCGTGGGGACGGATCTGACGCTCGCAGGGCGGCGGCCGGGGGTCAAGGTTCGTCGGCGACGAGCCGGGTGCGGAGCGGCCCTCGTCCCGGCGTGACGAGCGTCCGAGTTGGGACCGGCAGAGGCCGGCGGAGCAGGATCCGGACGATCCTCGTATCTGTCCCGCAACGGTCGCCGCCGCCGCTTACGGTGTGCCCGCCGCGGGGCCCATCACCGAGATCCCCGCGCACCGTCCCGACGCGCGAGCGTCTAACACCTCCACCAGGAGCATCCGCATGAAGAAGTTCTTCGCCCTGACCCTCGTCGTCCTGTCCGGCGTCGTCCCCGCCAGTTCAGCCCACGCCGCCACGTCCGGCCAGCGCAACGCACTGCACAGCGCCCAGGCGTACATCGCGATGGCCGGGTTCTCGAAGGCCGGCCTCACGAAGCAGCTCGTCTACGAGCGCTTCTCGAAGTCTGAGGCCCGGTGGGCCGTCAACCACGTCCGCGTCAGCTGGAACGCCGAGGCCGTGCAGTCGGCGCGGGCGTACCTGAAGATGACATCGTTCTCGCGTGAGGGCCTCATCACCCAGCTGGAGTACGAAGGCTTCACGCACTCGCAGGCCGTCTACGGCGTCCGGAAGGCGTACCGCTAGGCCGTAGCCCGGACGGCGCCCGTCACCCAGCCCGGCCGACAGGTCGGGCAGGACGTGCGTCAGTCCCACCAGCCGCCGTGCCGGAACGCCAACTGCGTGCCGCACCGAGGGCACGACGGTTCGACCTCCCCGAGAGGGTCGTCAGCATCACCGTTCGGCGAATCCGTTCGCGATTCGGGGACCAGTCGCCGCAGCGCCTGGCTCCCGCACTCCGGGCAACGCCCCCGCCCCGACGCCGGCTCCGGGCCGTCGGGTCCGGGACGGACGGTGAGGACGGTTGTCAGGCCTCCGCACGCCGCGCAGGACCGCAGCTCGCGATCGGAGATCATGCCCGGCCCGATCGCGAGCCACGAGCTCTCGTAGTCGCAGGCGGTGGCCGGACATTCGTAGCTGCCGATGATTCCCATGGGCCGAGGTCGTCGGCGAGATGGCGTTCCTGACGGTCGCTCGAGCGTCAACTTCGACGTGCTGCGGCCGACCTTCCCTCGTGAGCCACCGCACTCCGCGCCAAGACCTGCCTCCTTCGTTCCGGCTCGCCAAGCCGCCCGCGGTCGATCTCGCCGCTCCGGGACCGCCGGCTGGCGCGCCCGAGTGGGAGGACCTCGTCGAGGCCCTGCCGGTCCCGGTCGGGTTCTGGTCGATCGGCGACGACCGGCAGGGGGCGTTCGTCGACTGGCCCGGGTGCGCCCTGGTCGTCGAGGTGACCGACGGGGAGCTCGTCGTCCGCGGCCACGTCGGCAGCGGCGGCGACCACTGCCCCGACATCGACGTCGACCTGGACGACGTCGTGTCGGCCGATCTCGGTGACCTGCACCTCGACTATCAGGAGCCCCATGAGCAGCTGTGGCTGACGGCTCCCGAGGGCGCCCCGCTCGCGGAGGCCTGCGCGCGGGTGGCGGCGCTCGTCCCGGTGCTCGCCGGGGAGCTGGAGCGCAGGATCGAGCTGGATCCGGGCGTCTGGACCCTCGACGGGCTGGAGCAGCGGGGGCCATGGTGAGCCGGTCAACGGCCGTCCACCGTCACGTCGTCCGAGGTGGCGGGCTCACCGCCCCCGTCCTCGTCGGGGTCGAAGCGGCGGCCGCCCGGGGCTCGCTCCCTCGCGTGCCGTTCTGCCTCGCGGCGCGTCGACGCGAACGCGAGCGCCGGGTCGCGAGGGCGGACCCAGGAGCGGAGCTCGTCGTCGGTTGCTCGCTCGACGGCCAGGGCCGTCGCGACCGCGTCGTCCGGCGCCGTGGCGGGGTCGACGCGGCCGGCCGCGGTGCGAAGGGCGCTGAGGAAGAGCCTCTCGACGACCTGCGGGTCCCCGGTGAGGGCCTCGCCGACACCGAGGGCCGGGCACGCGTAGAGCACGTCGTCCGCGAACTCGAGGACCCACAGGTACGGCTCGCCGTCGCGGAACTGCCGGGCCTCGCAGCGCGCGACCGCGAGGTCGTGGGCGATCCCGCGCCGGCTCATCCCGTCGTCCTACAGCCGGTACGCCACGAACCGGAACGCCGTGTTCGTCGTGTACTCGTCGCAGCGCCAGCCGGTGCGACCCGTCTTGCCGCAGTACCAGGTGACGTAGCCGTCGAAGAAGCGCGTCGGCAGGTTGTGGCTCGAGGTGCGCGTCCAGGCGCGGCGCAGCCACCTGTTCATGACGTAGCGGGCGCTCGCGCAGTTCATGCCGCGGGCGGGCTGCAGGTTCTTGAAGACCGCCGCCTCGCCGTTGCGGTTGTAGCTCACGCCCGACCCGCCGATGGAGCAGGCGGCCTGGGCGGCGCCGGGTGACGCGACGAGGAAGAGGGCGCAGACGGCGACGAGGGTCGCGGCGAGACGGCGGAAGCGGGACGGCATGGTGGGACTCCTGGGTTGCGTGGCCCGCGAGGTGCGGGGTGCAGAGGGGTCGCCGGGCGGGAGGCCGTTCTGACGAACGAGTTCGCCCGAGTGCGTGTGCCTCATGCGGGAGACGGTCGCCGTCGTCGTTCCTCGGGCCTTGAAGGTCGAGCCACAGCCTCCGCCCGATTGGCCGCGGCGCCGTCCGCAGTGCTGGGCGTCGCCGGCACCTGGCCCGTGACGTGCCCGGTGCCGTCGCCGACGAGCTACATCCGGCTCGCCGCGCGCGCAGTCACCGCAGGTGGAAGCTCCCGCTCGAGCGCCACCGTCACGGCGTCGATCGCGGCGGCGTCGAGGTCCGCGCCCGTGTCGGCGCGCCGCAGGACGCCGGTCGCGTCCAAGAGCGGGACGCCGTGGGGTGCCAGGCAGCCGCTCAGGTCGACGCCGGTCGTCGTGGTCCAGTGCAACGCGCCGGAGACGGGCACCCCGACGAAACCTGCCCGCTCGAGCGCCCCACGGACCTTCGCCATCTGAGCGAGCACGTCGAGGGGCGCCTTGGTCTTCCGACGCCCGTTCACGAACAGGTCGCCGCCGCGCACCGCGACGCTCCCGCTCCACGCCTTCGTGTCGGCGACGACGACGCCGGCCGGCCCGACCAGGACGTGGTCGATGTTGGCGCGCGCCCGGGTCGACTCGCGACGATCGTGCAGCACGACCACGCTCGGGAACGACTCCGAAAGCGCGGCGAAGCGAGCGGCTGCTGTCGCCTCGCCGTCGGCGCCGATCTTCCAGGCCGCGATGTGCTGCGGAACGGGCTCGTCGGGGTCGTACGGCTCGCCGGCCGCCTCGGCCTCGGCGCGCCGTCTCGAACGCCACCTCGCGACCTGGCGGTCGTACTGGTGCCGGGCGCTGCCCCCGGCCGCGGGGTCGGGGGTCCGACCGGTCGACTCGGCGTCCGACGCACCCCCGTTCCTGTTCGGACCGCGTGCCGGGGCGCTCCTCCGCGGCGCCCGGTCGGGCGGTGTGTCCGGCACCCGGACGCCCGGGGGCATCGGAGGGAGGTCGGTCGACGGGGACGGTCCCGCGGGCGGCGCCTCCGGCACCCGCATGCCCGAGGGCATCGGCGGGAGGCCGGTGCCGTCACCGGCGATCCGTCGCCGCACGGCGCCCACAGCCCGCCGGACGACGAGCGCCACGGCGAGGAGCACCCCGATCGCCGCGATCCCACGGATCCACGGCAGCAGGGCGTCGACGATCGGGACGACGGCGACGGAGAGCGGCGTCCTCCCTTCGCGGCTCGGGACGACCACGCGCTCGGTGCGCAGCAGGGCCGGGCGGTCGCCGGCCCGCAGCAGGTGGACGCAGAGCCTGAGGGCGTCGCCCGCGGGGAGCGCGACGGACCCCGTGCTGCGGAAGACGCGACCTCGACGGAGTGCGACACCCGGGCGCGCCCCGCCTGCTGGACGCCAGCCGACCCGGACCGACCCGGCGGGCGGAGCCACGACGCCGGTCGACGTCGCGGTGGGTGCAGGACAGGGTGCAGCGACCGACGGCCGGCCGAGCACGCGGAACACCACCGGGGCGTCGGACCTGGAGCGGCGGACCCGGCCGGTGATCGTGAGGGTCGCGCGGTCCCCGTCCCGGTCGGCCTGCACCCGCAGCGTGGTGCCGGTCGACGCCGTCGGTGCCGAGCCGGCGCTCCCGAACGGCGGCGCGTAGGTGAGCCAGACCGTCAGCCCGACGGCGAGCGCGAGGACCGGACCGAGCAGCGACGACACCGCGCGCGTCGAGGATCGTCCTGGTCGTCCACGCGCGGCCACGCCGGCATCCTCTCGTTGGAACGGCCGATCCGTCAGGTGTGGAGGACGGATGGCCGAGCCCCGAATGCGCCTTCGCACCGGGCGGCCGCGTCAGCCGACTCGACGCTCGGGAACGCGCCGTCAGCCGACGATTCGCACGCCTCAGCGGCGTGCGACGCTGAGCGACCGGCCTTCGGCCATCCCCCCTCAGAACGAGCTCTTGCTCTCCAGCCGGTCCGTGTTGACGTCGAAGCAGAACTGGTAGCCCGAGAGGATCTCGCCCTTGCGGCCGTAGAAGATGCAGCTCGAACCGACGGGCTCGTCGAGGCCCTCGACCTCGGAGGAGAACTCGTCCGCGCTCTCCGGGGCGCCGAGCTTCGCCTCGACGTCGGCCTTGCGGTCGCCGGTCTTCACCGAGCGGTACTGCGAGGCGGTGATGGCTGTGCGGTCGCTCTCGTCCTGGACGTCGTCGGCGGCGCTGCCGACGAGGGCGACGCAGCCGCCGATGAGGATCGTGAACGCGATGAGGATGCCGAGGGTGACCTTGACGACGGTCTTCATGAGGGACTCCGTGGAACTCGTCGCGCCGGACCGGGCGCGGGGCGGACCGGTCCTGGTGGTCCGGCGGGTTCCAGGTCGGGCTCGCGGCGTCCGGTCTGACAGCGGGCCGCGAGGAACGGCTCGCGGAGGACTCGCGGCCCGACTGCCGTGGCCTCGGAGTCCGTGTGCGTCGGACCGGCCGCGAGACCCGGACGCGAACGCGGCTCGCGACCCGCCTGCCGTGGTCCCGGAGCCGGCGAGCCGGGACGCGGCGTGCCGTGGCCGGGGCGAGCCTCGACCCCGCCCCGACCCCCGTCCGTCAGCGGTGGCGGCGGTGCACGCTCGCGGAGTACGAGCGTCCGTCGACGGTGATGCGGTAGGTCCAGCGCAGGCACTGGCCCGCCCCGACGCGGAAGCCGGTGCTGATCGACCGGAGGGGGAAGAACTGGGTGCTCTGGCTCTCGGCGATGCAGCGGCCGCCGCGCAGCCGGTAGAAGTCCGCGCGCCATCGGGCCTGGACCTGACGGCCGGGCACGCGGATCCGCAGGCAGTGCGCGTTGCGATCGGCACGCTGGCGGGTGACGGTGATGCCGGCGTTCGCCAGCCGTCGGCCGCCGTCGGTGAACGGGACGACGACGCGGCTGCCGCCGTCGAGGCGGGCGTTGCACGGGGCCCCGCTGCTCGCCGCGGCCGCCGGGTGCGGGACGGTCAGGACGCCCGCGGCGACGACGGCCGCGCCGAGCGACGCGCGGTGGAGGGGGCTGGATCCGGGACGGCGTGCGGGGGTCGGGTGCATCGGGAGGCTCTCGGGGGACGGCCGGGACGTCGGCGGGACGGGACGCTGGGGGACCCGAAAGCTACCGGCAGAGGTGGCGCGTCCGGCATCGTCCTCACGCGGATCTCATGGGCGATCCGCCGCCGGTGGCGGCGGACGGCGGCACCCGGCGGCACCCGGCGGCAGCCGCCCGCCGGACGCGACCAGCGCGGTACGTCCCGTCGGCGGCCTCTCGGCACCCCCATCTCCGACCGCACGCCTGCGGTGTCAGACCGCGCGCCTGCGGTGTCAGGCCGCACGCGCGCGAGGTCAGGCCACGCGCCCGCGACGTCAGACCGGACGCCGGCGATGTGAGACCCGGCCGCCGGTGGAGGTCCGTGTCGCCGGTGAGGTGGAGCTCGGGCAGGAGGGCCCGCCCTGACAGGCCGTGGTCACACCTGGCCGCCGGCGATGTCAGACCCGACCGCCCGGGCCCGACCCCGGGACACCCGACCCGGAGCCGACCACCATGTCCCACGACCACCTCGACCCGTACGACGAGACCTGCCACTGCTGGTCCGGCGAGCCGGTGCCCGTCCGGATCGTCCGCGGCGATCCCTACGCGGGGCCCGACGGGCAGACGCGCCTGGCGTTCGAGGCGGGGGTCCTGAAGGTCCTCGTCGTCCTCTACGTGGTCGGCGCGATCTTCTTCTGAGCGCGGGCGCGATCCGGTCCCACCCGACACGACACGACACGACGCGACACGACCCGACGCGACCCGACCCGACCCGACGGGACGCGACGCAGCGTCACCCGGCCGGCCCCGGACCTCGCCCCCGGACCCCGCCGCCGCGCAGCGCGGCGGCGGCTCGCTCCTCAGGCCCGACAGCTCGTTCCTCAGGGGCGGCTCGCACCTCAGGGACGACAGCTCGTCCTCAGCGACGGCGGCTTCCGGCCCCGCCCCCGCCCTTCCGCTGCTCCGCCTCGACGTTCTCGGCCATCCGCGCGGCCGCCCACCGCCGGCCGACCGCGCTGACCGCCAGGGCGACGCCGAGGGCCAGACCGACGACCGGGCCCTCGAGGACGATGCCCACGACGAAGCCGATCACGAAGCCGATCAGCGCCGGGCCGATCATCGACGGGTTCAACGGGGACGGGCGACGGTCGGGCATGTCGGCGACCCTAGTGGCGCGCCGACGCTCGCGACGCATCGAGGCACCCGCCGCGGATCAACCCGCCGCCCCTCACGCCGGCGGCAGCCGCCGCTCCAGCGCCACCACGATCGCGCGCACGCCCTCGTAGCTCAGGACGGGCCGGTCGACCGCGCGGCCCATCGTGCCCAGGGCGTCGAGGAGCGCGACCTCGCGCAGCTCGAGGGCGCCGTTCAGGAGGACGTCCTCCGTCACCACGCAGTGCAGGACGCCGCGGACCGGGACGCCCGCGAAGCCCGCTGCCGCCAGGTTGGCGCGGACGGCGGTGACGCGGCCGACGACGCCGTCGATCGCGCGCGTGCGGTTCTTCCCGTCGACGAGGAGGCGGTCGCCGACGACCTCGACGAAGCCCTCCCAGCGGCTCGAGCTGGCGACGACGACGCCCGCGGGGCCGACGAGGACGTGGTCGATCGTCGCGCCGCGCGGGCCCGGGACGCGGCGGTGGTGCAGGGCCTCGACCTCGGGGTGCAGGTCGCGCAGCGCGCGGAACCGCTCCGTGGCGATGCGACCGGCGCCGTCGCCGACCCCCCACAGCGCGACGTGCCACGGCGGCCGCTCGTAGGGATCGAAGAGCTCGCCCGCCTCCGCCGTCTCGGCACGCCGGCGCTCCCGCCAGCGCTCGAGGCGCGCCTCGCCGGTCCGCCGCACCCAGGCCCGGGGGCGGGAGGCGCCCTTGCGGGGGTCCTCCGTCGGCACGACGTCCGGGACGCGGACGTCGGCGGGCAGGGCGGGCAGCGCCCACGAGCGGCCGCGACGCCGTGCCTCGACGACGAGGATCGCCAGCGTCCCCGCGACGACGGCGACGACCATCGCGACGATGAGCGCCAGGACGATCGCGTCCTCCAGGAGCGGCGTGCCGACGCCCGCGCCGCCCGACGACGACGCGTCGGGGGTGGCGACGGCGAGGGTGCGCAGGACCGCCGGGTCCGTCCCGCCGCGGACGAGGTGGACGCAAAGGGTCCGCGCCGCGACGCCGGGGGTGGTGACGTCGCCGAGCATGCGGATCGGCTCGCCCGACGGCAGGCGCCCGCCCGGCGCGGGGCCGACGTCGACGCGCCAGCGGACCGGCGTCGCCCCGGCGGGCACGGCGATCGTGCGGTCGGGACGGACCTGCGGGACGGGGCAGGCGCCGTAGTCCTCGGCCCGGGCGAGGACGTGGATCGCGGCGCCGTCGCGGGCCTCCGCGGGCCGCACCCGGCCGGTGACGGTGACGCGGATCGTGCCGTCGTCGCCCCGCGCGGTCGAGGCCCGCAGCGGGGTCTGCCGGGGTCCGCCGCCGCCGGCGACGTCGCCGTCGGCCCCAAGCGGTCCGACGACGATCGCGATCCCGGCGATCCCGATCGCCACCACGAGGGCGACGACGAGCGCGATCGTGACCGACGGGTTCTCCCACGGCAGGCGTGGGCGTCCCGGTCGGCGCATCAGGTGCGGGCCGCCGGGGTCGGGCGGTGCCCGGAGGCCGTCGACCCGTCGGCGTGCATGGCGGGATTGTAGGGCGTGCCGTCCCGGGCTCCGAGGGGTGACGCGGGCCGTGCGGGGCGGGACCGTCCCGGGCCCGGGCCGTGCCGCCCGCCCGTCGGCCCGCCCGCCCGCTCGCCCCTCAGCCCCTCAGCCGAACTTCCCCTCCCCCGGCTCGTCGTCGGTCGCCGTGTTCCGGTCGGCCCGGCCCGCGGCGCGGCGACGCTCCTCGTCGCGCTGACGGCGCAGCTCCTCGCGCGCCTCCATGTTGGCCATCGACCGGCGCTTGCTCGTCTTGTCGTGGTACTGCGCCCGCTGGTTCTTGACGGACCGCTCGACGGGGGCGTACAGGGCCTCGTCGGCGTCGGCCCGCAGCCCGTCGGCCTCGGCGGCCATCTCCGCCGCCATCGCGGGCGGCGCCGCCGCGGCCGCGTCCGTCAGGTCCATCGCGGCGAGGCGCATGATGTCGCTGCCGCCCCGGACGTCGCCGTGGCGGAGCGCGTCGGCGGCGTCCTTGCGCGACCGCTGCGCCTTCTGGAACGCCGCCTCCGTGCGCACGACGGGGTTCGGGACGCGGCCGGCGGCCTCGTCGCCCGGGACGATCCCGACGTGGACCGGCACCTCGACGGTCTGCCCCTTCAGGGTCGCGGTCTCGGTCCAGCGCATCGTCAGGCCGCAGACCTCGGCCAGGCCCAGGTCGCGCAGCGCGGGGATCGTGGCCTGCAGCAGCAGCTTGCGCTCCTCGCCCGCGACGAAGTTGCCCAGCTCGACCACGAAGCCGCCCTCGACCTCGCTCACGGGCAGGTCGTTGAAGAGCGTCACGGTCTGGATCGCGGGACCGGGCCTGACGGTCAGGGTCGCGGCCTGCACGACCTGGTCGAGCAGCCCGTCGACCTCGGCCGACAGCGCGCCGACGACGCCGTCGGCCTGCTCGGCGAAGTGCACGTTGCCCGCGCCGCCCGCGGCGAGCGCCGACAGCAGGTCCTCGTCGTAGTGCAGCCCGATGCCGATGACGCCGACGGTGATGCCGTCCCGGCGCGCACCGCCCGCGAACCCGCCGAGGATCTGGTGGTCGGTCAGGCCCTGGTTGGCGTGCCCGTCGGAGAGCAGGAGGACGGTCGCGCCCCCGTCGCCCTTCGTGCGCTGCGCCTCCTGCACGCCGCGGATCAGCCCGCTCGACAGGTCGGTGCTGCCCCGGGGGTGGACCCCGGCGATGGCCTGCCGGACGGCGTCGCGATCCGTCAGGGGTGCGCTGGGCACGACGACCTCGACCTCGTGGTCGAACGCCACGAGCCCGAAGCGGTCGTGCGCGTCGAGCCGGCCGATCAGCTCGATCAGCGCGGCCTTCGCGGCGTCGAGCGCGCCGCCGCCCATCGAGCCGCTGCGGTCCAGGACGACCTGCAGGGTGTGGGGCGGGCGGGCCGCCTGCGTCTCGGACTCCGGGGCCTGCAGCTCGAGGAGGATCGACAGCTCGTCCTTGGTCTCGACGGCGATCAGGTCGACGTCGAGCAGCGTGTTCAGGTGCATGGCGATTCTCCTCGGGTGGTGTGCGTGGACCACGGTGGTCCGGCGCTGAGGAGGAGGTCGCCGTCGGCGGGGCGGATCTGACAGGACGGGCCGCACTCGCGGCGTCGCCGAGCGCGGCGCGGGCCGGGCCGGCGCGCGAGCCACAGGGTGGTGCGCGGGTCGCGGGGATGCTGACCGGGTCGCAGGTTGGTGCCCGGGTCGCAGGTTGGTGCCCGGGTCGCGTCGGGGGCACCCCTTGCCTCGACGCTCAGGCCGCGGGGGCGTCGCGCAGCCGGTCGACCTTCGCGGCCACCCGCTCGTCGAAGACCGGGTCCCCCGCGTCGAACCGGCGACCGAGCTCGCGGTAGAGCGGTCCGAGGTCCCCGTTGGCCCGGTCGACCACGAGCTTGCGCCCGTCGTGGTCGCGGAGCACGAGGACCCGGACCGTGATCGTGATCGGACTGTTCGGGCCGCTCTTCGTCGCGAGCGGCTCGAGTCGCGCGCTCGCGAGACGCTCGAGGTCCACCGGTGACCGCCAGACGAGGGTGCGGTGGTGCAGGAAGCGTCCGTGCAGGACGACCCGGTGGCGGAGCACGTAGAGCGCGAGGACGGCGAAGAACAGGGCGCATCCGCCGAACAGCAGCCGGTTCTCGACGGCCTCGGTCGAGTCGGCGGCGCCACCGTCCCCGGTCAGCGCGGCGTACGCGAAGCCCACGGCGAGGAGGACCCAGGGGACGAGCAGCAGGAGCCGCGGGGAGGCGAGCGGGACCCCGCCCGTCGGCGGCCGCGGGTCGGGGGTGTCCGACCGGGCGGGGAGCGGCTCGCCGTGGTGGTCCGTGAGCGGCGGGGGGACGCGCCGGACCTCGAGCGGGTCGGCCACCCCCTCGAGGGTCCCGGGCTCGTCGTCGGCCCGGGGGGACATGCCCCCAGCATGGCGGTCCCGGTTTCGGCTGTCGAGGGGGACGGCGGTGCGGACGGCACCCGACCGACCGGGCGCCCGACGGACGCGGCCGGCCGGCCGCGCGCACGTCGGACGCGGGTGGCCGGCCGGGCGCCCCACGGACGCGGGCGGCCGGCCGGGCGCCCCGTCGCCCTACCCCAGGATCGCCCGGGCGACCGGGAGGTAGCCGCTGCGGTGGCCCGCGACGTTGGGGTGGTAGGACTCGCCGATCGGGTTGGAGAAGCCGTTGATCCACGCCGACGTGTCGCACACCGCGTGGCCGACGAAGCCCGGGATGACGTCGCCGAAGGAGAAGCCGTACGCCTGCGCGCGACCGCGGATCGTGGTGCGCATGAGGTCGGCGGTGGCGTTCAGGCTCGTCTCGTCGGACGGCGAGAAGAACGTCGCGGCGTTGCAGTCCTCGCCGTTGAAGATCCGCGGGTAGCCCAGGACGGCGACCTTCGCGGTCGGCGCGCGGCTCCTGATCTGCGCGTAGACGCTGTTCAGCTTCGCCGGCAGCGTGTTGCGGATGTAGTTCTGGGCGGTCGTGACGGCGGCGGCGCAGTTCGACGCCCAGGCGGGCAGCGCGCACTCCGTCAGGACGTCGGCGAACCCGGCGTCGTTGCCGCCGACCGAGATCGACACGAGCTTCGTCGTCGAGGTGACGGACGCGATCTGGTTCGCGAGGACGTCGCCGGTCGTCGCGCCGCTGCACGCGACGAACGTCAGCGCGGTGTTCGGACGCGCGGCGGCGAGGAGCGACGGGTAGGCGCTCGCCGACCGCTGGCACGTGGTGTTCGTGTAGGTGCGGGTGCCGGTGCCTGATGAGTAGGAGTCGCCCAGGGCGACGTAGCGGTCGGCCGCGGACGCGACGGCTGGTCCGCCGACGAGGACGGCGAGGAGGGTCGCCAGCGCGAGGGCTGCGCGGCGGGCGGTGCGGGACATCGGAGGGGACCTGTTCTCGAGCGGTGATCGGGGAGCCCGATCCTCTCCCTCCCGTGGGATCCCTCCGTGACGATTCGGTGGCCTTGAGGCGGGTTCACGGGCGAGCGGCGGCGATCGCCCCGCCTCCGTCAGATCCGCCCGCCCCGGCCCGACCCCGTGCCATGTCGCCCGACCCGTCCGTCCGACCCGGTGCCCCGTCGCCCGACGAGCCCGCGCGCTACCTCGACCACGACTTCCCGGAGGTCTTCACGGTGTGGGCGTGGAGCACGCGGAGCCGCGAGTGGTGGCACGACCGCACCTGTCGCGCGGACGAGCTGGAGCGGCTGGACGGCGGCGCGTACGTGCACGCGACGATCGGCTCGCCGCTGTACCTGCGCATCGTGAGCCGGCGCGGCGGGGTGCTGGGGATCGAGGACGGCGGCGGTCGCCGGTGGCGGTGCCTCGTCCTCCCCGACGTCGGCGGCACGTACGAGAACCCCTGGGGCACCGCGCCGGTCGACGGATGAGCACCGTCGTCCTCGTCGTCGCGATCGGGCTGCTCGTCCTCGTCGCCCACGACGGCGGGTGCGGCGGCGGCCCGCCCCCGACGAAGGAGGAGCTCGACGAGGAGACCGCGTTCATCGCGCGGACGTTCTGAGGGCAGATCCCGATCGTCACCGCCCGGGCCCGCGGTGCGGTCGTGACGGGCTTCGCCGTGGGGGTCGGGGCGGCGGGCGACCGACCCGCGGATCGGGCACCGTCGGACGGCCCCCGACGACCCGGACGGCAGCCGACCGACCGGGCCACCCACATCCCGGAACGGTCGACGGACCCGCGGCCCGTAGCCTCCGCCCGATGGCGCGCCTCATCGTGGACGGGTCGAACGTCATGGGCGCCCGGCCCGACGGCTGGTGGCGCGACCGCACGGGCGCGCGGATCCGGCTGACCGTCGAGATCGACGAGGCCGCCGACGAGCTCTGCGGCCGGCTGCTCGACGACCGCGCCGCCGAGGTCGTCGTCGTCCACGACGGTCGGCCCATCGAGATGCAGCTCCTCCGGGTCCACGCCCGCTTCGCCGGGCACGCCGACGACCTGATCGCCGAGCTGGCCGGTCCGGGCGACGTCGTCGTCACCTCGGACCGCGAGCTGGTGGCGCGCTGCGAGGCCGAGGGCGCGACCGCGGTCGGGGCGGGACGCGTGCTGCGGGCGTTGCGCGGACGGGAGGACTGAGGCGGACCGGCCGGGAAGGGTGTCCAGGCGGGCCGTCGACCATCAGTCCGTCCTGACGCCCGACGTGGTCGCCGCGGCCCGCCGGCGTCGATCCACCTGCCATGTCCGTCCCTTCGCGCGTCCGCACGCGGAACGCCCGCCGCCCGGTCGCCGCGGCGTCCGCGGTCGGCGTGGCCGTCCTCGCGTCGCTCGCCGCCGCCCCGGGCGCCACGGCCGCGACCGTCTGCGCCGACGCCGACGCCGCGCCCGCCACCGTCGGCGGGGCCCGGGCGGCCGCGGCGGTCGGGTGCCTCGTCGACCACGAGCGGCAGGCCGCCGGGCTCGCCCCGCTGAACCGGGAGTCACGGACGGCGCAGGCCGCGGGGTGGCACGCGGACGACATGGCCGCCCGCGGGTACGTCGCGCACGACGCCCCGATCGGCGCCCCGCACGGGACCGACGTCGGCGACCGCCTCACGAACGCCGGGTACGTCTGGACGCTCGTCGGCGAGAACATCGCCCGCGGCCAGAGCACCCCGCGCGCCGTGATGACCGCCTGGCTGGCCAGCGCCGGGCACTGCGCGAACGTCATGCGGCCCGGCTTCACGGACGCCGGGTTCGGGATCTCGACGGCCGGGAACGGCCCGTACTGGACGCAGGTCTTCGCGCGCCCGATGGGCGTCGCCGCCCCGAGCGGCCCCGCCGTGAGCTGTCCGCGCGCCCCCGCGAGCCCCGCGCCCGCCGGCAGCACCGCGGTCCCCGAGCCCGTCCCCGCGTCGACCGCGCCGCCGGCCGCCACGCCCGCGCCCGCCGTCGCGCCGGCCCCCGGGTCCGCCGCCGGGCCCTCCGGCTCCGCGGCCCCGAGGGTCGCGGCCGTCCGGCAGCGCTGTCGCCTGACGGTCCGGGTGACCCTCCCGGCCGGCACGGCGCGGACCCGCGTGGTCGTCCGCGTCCGGCAGCGCGGCCGCGTCGTCCGCACCCGCACCGTCACCCGCGCCGCGGGCACGCACCGCCTGACCGTCGCCCTCCCGGCCGCCCGGGCCGGTCGGCTCAGCGTGCGCGTCGGCGCCCGCACCGTCACGGCGGCGTTCCGATGAGCCCGACGACCCTCGTCGCCGCGGTGCGATCGACCCGTCGCCGCACCCGGTGGTCCGCCCTCGTCGCCACCGTCCTGGCCGCCGGCGGCCTCGCGGTGGGCACCCCGGCGGCGTCCGCGGCCTCGCCGTGCCCGGACGTCGACCTGCAGCCGTCCGTCATCGGCGTCGAGCGCAGCGCCGCCGCGATCGGCTGCCTCGTCAACCGCGAGCGGTCGCTGGCCGGGCTGGGCACCCTGTCGGTGGACCCGAAGGTCCGGATCGCCGCGCAGCGCTACGCCGAGGACATGGCCGTCCGCGGCTTCTTCGCGCACGAGTCGCCCGAGGGCACGGACCCGGGCGTGCGGCTGCAGATCGCCGGCTTCGCGTGGTCGGCGTTCGGCGAGAACATCGCCTCGGGGCAGCGGACCGCCCGCGAGGTGATGACGGCGTGGCTCGACAGCAAGGGCCACTGCGAGAACCTGATGACGCCGATGTTCACGGTCGCCGGGTACGGCATCGCCGCGGGTGCCGACGGGCCGTACTGGGTGCAGGAGTTCGCCCGACCGATGGCGTCGGGCACCACCGTGTCGGCCCTGCGGCCGCCCGCGTGCCCGCGGCTGCCCGCCCCGGACGACGCGGCGATCCAGACCGCGCCGCCGTCGACCGGCCCCGTCGCCGCCACCGCCGCGGCTCCGGCGACGATGGCCGCGCCGTGGACCCGACGGACCGGCCGCCGCCTGCGCGTGAGGCTCGCGCTGCCCGCCGGGGACGGGACGCTGACCGTCACCGTCCGCGTCCGGCAGGCCGGTCGGGTCGTCCGCACGACGACGATGCAGCGCCGCGCGGGCAGCACGCAGCGCCTCACCGTGCGGCTGCGCACGGCGCGCGGCGGGCGGCTGACCGTGAGCGCCGGCGCGGCGCCGCCGGTCGGCGTGTCGTTCCGCTGAGCGGGTGGGCCGCGGGCGGACCGGGGCGCCCCGCCACACGCCTGCGCCCCCAACCGCCCCGTCCCGCCACACGCCTGCGCCCCCAACCGCCCCGTCCCGCCAGGGATCGGATGGGCCGCCCGTCGCCGCGGTCGCCACCGTCCGTCAGATCCGCCGCCCCACCCGCGACCCTGACGGTGATGCCCGAGACGTTCACCGACGACCCCCTGACCACGGAGCGCTTCGACGAGGCGCTCGTCTACGCGTCGCGCCACCACCGCCGGCAGCTGCGCAAGGGCGGGCGGATCCCGTACGTCGCGCACCTGCTCGCCGTCGCGGCGATCCTCCTCGAGATGGAGACGTCCGAGGACGAGGCGATCGCCGGGCTCCTGCACGACGTGATCGAGGACGGCGGCGGCATGGCCGCGCACGCCGAGATCACGGAGCGCTTCGGTGCCGACGTCGCCCGGATCGTCCTGGCGAACTCCGACTCGACCACCGGCGAGGCCGAGAAGGCGCCGTGGCACGACCGCAAGCGCGAGTACCTCGCCTCGATCGCCCACGAGCAGCCGGACGAGCTGCGCGTCTCGCTCGCCGACAAGCTCCACAACGCCCGCTCCATCGTCCAGGACCACCGCAACGTCGGCAACGACCTGTGGTCGCGCTTCTCGACCGGCAGCGCCGAGGACGTCCGCTGGTACTACCGCGGTCTCGCCGACGCGTTCGGCGCCCGCGCCGACGACCTGGGCCCGGGCGGCCGGCGCGCGCTGGCCGAGCTCGAGCGCACGGTCGACGAGCTGGGCTGAGCGGCGCCGCGGCACGTCGGACGTCGGCGCCGTCCGGCGGGCGCCCGTGAGGGCGTCCCAGGGCCCGCCCGCGGTGCAGAACGTCGATCCCGCACGGGGCCCGCCCACGAGGACGACAGAACGTCCGCCCGCGGTGCAGGCCGTCGACCTC
>WLOB01000060.1 GCA_009699505.1 Actinomycetota bacterium
CCGCCCCCGACTTCACCCTGCCCGACGCGGAGGGCGCGCCCGTCACGCTGTCCGAGCTGCGCGGCGGCTGGGTCGTCCTCTACTTCTACCCCAAGGCCTCGACGCCGGGCTGCACGACGCAGGCGTGCTCCGTGCGCGACCACCGCGCGGACTACGAGGCCCGCGGTGCCCGGGTCCTGGGCGTCTCGCCGGACCCCGAGAAGAAGGTCGCGTCCTTCGTGGAGAAGCAGGCGCTGGACTTCACCCTGCTGGCGGACGAGGACCACGAGGTCTGCGAGCGCTACGGCGTCTGGGTCGAGAAGTCGATGTACGGCAAGACGTACTGGGGCGCCTCGCGCTCCACCGTGATCGTCGACCCCGAGGGCGTCGTGGCGGAGGTCCTGCCGAAGGTGAAGCCGAAGGAGCACGACGAGCGGGTGCTCGCCGCGCTCGACGCGCTGCAGGCCACCGCGGCCTGACGGCCCCGCAGGCCGGTCGCCCCGCACCGCGGCGGACGTCACCCGGCGGGCCCGTGGGCGACCGGGGGCCGGGCGTCCCGCCGCCCCGACGGGGGTCCGGGGCGGGTCTAGGCTCGCGGCCCATGACGGTCGCGCACGGGCGCCACACGGCGCGGATCGAGGGGGACTTCGTCGTCTTCCTCATCGGCTTCCACATCAACCGGCCGCTGCACGTGCACCGGTGGGCGCCGGTGATGGCGGCGATGCAGCCGATGATCCGGGAGCTCAGGGCCCAGCCGGACCGGGGGCTGCTCGGCACCCACCTGGGCTGGATGTTCGGCGGGTTCACCTACGTCCAGTACTGGCGGTCGTTCGAGCAGCTCGAGGCCTACGCCCGGGCCACCGACGCCGCGCACCTGCCGGCGTGGGCGCGCTTCAACCGGCGGATCCGGGGGACGGACGCCGTGGGCGTCTTCCACGAGACCTACCGCGTGCGGGCGGGCGAGTACGAGGCGATGTACGTCGACATGCCGCGGACCGGCGTCACGGCGATCCCGGGCGCCCACGCGCCCGTCGGCTCGACGAGCACGGCGGCCCGCCGGCTGGGCCGCCGGGACGCCGAGGACGCGCCGGTGCGTCCCTGACGGCGGACCCCGGCGCGGCCCCGCGCCCTCGGCCCGCGTGGTCCGCCCCGCGGCCCGCCCGTCGGGCCCGCCCCGGGGCCACCCCCGCACCCCCGCGGTCCGCCGGGTCGCGCCGACCTTACGGCCGCCCGGCGTGCGGCACGTCGACCCGGGTCGTCAGGAGCTGCGCCTCGCGCGTGCCCGCCCGGTGGTGCTCGTAGAAGTCCGGTGCGGCGCAGAGCAGCAGGGTCCGGCCGTCCTCGCCGCCCAGCGCGCAGGCGAACACGCCGAGGCCGTCGGGCGCCGCGATCTGGTCGACGAGCTCGCCGCCCGGCGCGACGCGGACGACCCGGCCGCCCGTCGCGTCGGCCGCCCAGAGGTGGCCCTCGGCGTCCAAGGTGCAGCCGTCCGGGGCGACGACGAGCTGCGGGATGGTCTCCTCGACGGTGCCGTCGGGCACCTCGGGGCCGAACGTCGCCCACGCCCGCCGGTTCGACAGCTCCCCGTCCGGGGCGAGGTCGAAGGCCGTGTACCGGTTGCCCATCGTCTCGCCGACGATCAGCGTGCCGCCGTCGTCGGTGATGACGGAGCCGTTGGGGAACCGCAGCCCGTCCGCCACGACGGTCACGGTGCCGTCCGGGTCGACCCGCTTGAGGGACGCGCCGGTCGTGTCGCCGCCGCCCATGAGGTCGAAGCCGAAGTCGCCGACGAAGACGTGCCCGGCCGCGTCCACGACGAGGTCGTTCAGGTGCCCGCCGCAGTGCTCGCCGAGCTCGGCGAGGACGGTCGTCCCACCGTCCGCGACGCGCAGGAGCCGCCGGTCCTTCATCGAGCTGACGACGAGCGCGCCGTCCGGCAGCCAGCCCAGGCCGGACGGCTGGCCCTCGACCTCGACCACGACCGTCTCCTCGCCGTGGGGCGTCCAGCGGCTGACGCGGTGCCGGTAGAAGTCCGACGTCCACCAGGAGCCGTCCCGCCACCGCGGGCCCTCGAAGTAGCTGCCGCCGGTGGCCAGGACCGAGATCTCGCGGGCGCCCATGGGCCGACCCTAGAACGGGCGGGGTGGGCCCGTGGGGTTTCGGACGACGGCGCCGCGGGGCATGCGGTGCCCCCGCGTCCGTCCCCGGCGCTCAGGCCTCCGGCGTCTCGCGCAGCCGCACGGACAGGCAGGTCACGCAGCCCTCGAGCTTCTCGAACTCCGAGATGTCCACCCCGATGACCTCGTACCCGCGGTCCGCGAAGAGGGCGGCGGTCTCCGGTGCCGCGGCGCTCATCAGCACGCGGCCCTCCCCGAGGTCCACGAGCGGTGCGCCGAGCGCCTCGGGCACGTGCAGGTAGTGCGGGAAGAACGACGGGTCGCCCACGAGCGGCGAGTGGCCGACGATCGTCCCGTCCGGCAGGGCGCAGAGCGCGGACTTCAGGTGCAGGGCGCGGGGCGTGGGCACGGCCACGACGTCGGCGCCGCGCGGGGCCAGCGCGGCGCGGAGCTGCCCGACCGCGCCGGGGGTCGTGCGGGTGCTCCGCCCGACGTAGACGGTGCGACCGACCTGCAGGACGTCGCCGCCCTCGAGCGACCCGGGGCCCTCGATCGCGACGGTCGGGTAGCCGAGCCCGCGCAGGGTCGCGGCGACCCCGCGCTCCTCGCCGAGGCGCTCCGGCGTGCCGGCGCGGCCGATCACCGCGAGCCCGCGGTGCAGCACGACCGCGTCCTCGACGAAGTGCGCGTCGGGGTGCTCCGGCGACGGCGGGACCTCGAGGACGTCCCACCCGTGGTCGGCCATGGCGGTGACGTAGCCCTCCCACTGCGCGAGCGCGAGGGCGACGTCGACGGGCCGGCGGTCGAGGTGCGTGAGGAGACCCTCGGCGAGCCGCGCGGTCGGACGGCGGACGAGGGCGCGACGGATCGGGGCCATGCGCCGATGATGCCGTCCCGGCCCCGGACGTTAAAAGGCGGTTTCCTGATCGGGATTCACCGACCGCGCCGCGCGCGGGCGCCCGCTCCCGCTACCTTGCGGCCATGCGCGTCGGTCCGACACCCCGCCACCCACGCCCCACGGGCCGCCCGGTCGCCGCCCTCCTCCTGGCCGGGGCCGTCGCCCTCGGGCTGGGCGCCTGCGGCGGCGGGTCCGACGACGACGAGGCGACGGTCGCCCCGGACGCGGCCGCCGCGGCGGGTACGACCACGACGACGTCGGCGTCTCCGGCGTCGGCGGGCGACGAGCGCGCCCGGGCCGGCGCGGTCGTCACGCAGTACGTCGCCGCGTTCTCCGCCGGCGACGGCGACGCGGTCTGCCGCCTCCACACCGCCGCCGGCCGGCGACGGCTCGCGAAGGCGGGCGGCGGCACGTGCGCCGGCGCGATCCGCACCGCCTACGCGGCCGGCGGGGGCGAGGAGGGGTTCAAGCGCTCGCTGGGGAACCTGCGCGTCGGCACGGCCACCGTGAAGGGCCGGCAGGCGGTCGTCCGGCTCGTGGCCCCGCAGGGCGGCGGCGGCACCACGACTCCGCTCAAGCTCGAGCTCGAGCGCTCCGGCGACGCCTGGCGCATCTCGCGCCCCGGCGGCGCGGGCTGACGCGCGGCGGCCCGGGACGATCCGGGCCCGGACCGCCCGCTGTCCCGTCGGGACGGCCCGCGCCGGAGCTCCCCCTACGCCGTCAGCACGATCGGCGCGCCGTCCTGCACGACGATCGTGTGCTCGACGTGCACGGAGAGCGCCCCGTCGGCGGTGGCGATCGTCCAGCCGTCGCCGCGCTCGACCAGCCGCGGATCGCCCAGCGTGAGCATCGGCTCCACGGCGATCACGAGGCCCTCCTCCAGCGGCGTGCGCAGGGTGGGGACGTCGACGTTGGGGACGGTCGGGTCCTCGTGCAGCTCGCGGCCGATGCCGTGGCCGCAGAGCTCCTCGAACGGGCTCGCGCCGAGCGCCGCTGCGGTCTCCTGCACCGTCCGGCCGATCTCGCGCAGCGCCATGCCGGCGCGTGCGACGCCCAGGGCGGCGGCGAGGCAGGCGTCCGCGGCGTCGAGCAGGCGGCGCGCCTCGTCGGAGACCTCCCCGACCGGGACGGTGACCGCCGCGTCGGCGAGCCACCCGTCGAGCTCCGGCGTGACGTCGAGCGTGACGAGGTCGCCCTCGCGCAGCCTGCGGCCGCCCGGGATCCCGTGGACGACCTCCTCGTTGACCGAGATGCAGGTCGAGCCGGGGAAGGCGTACGTCTCCATCGGGCCGGACAGCGCGCCGTACTCGTGGAAGGTGCGGGCGGCGATGAGGTCGAGCTCCGCGGTGCTCACGCCCGGGGCGACGGCCTCGCGCATGCGACGGGTGGTCTCGGCGACGAGCGCCCCCACGCGGCGCAGGCCTTCGAGCTCCTCGGGCGTCCGGACGATCATGCGACGAAGCCTAGTCCCGGGGCGCGGCCGGGCGCGGCCGCGGGTGCCCCGGTCCCGTGCGGGACGCGAGCGCGGCCGGGGACCCGGGGCCCCGGGCCACGCCGCCGGGTCAGTCCGCCTCGTACGGGACCCGGTCGATCCGGCGGATCTCGCCGCGGGTGCCCCACTCCGCGCGGCCCAGGCGCGAGAGCGGCGCGAGGCGCTCGACGTCCGGCAGCCCGTCGTCGGCCAGCGCCTCGGTGTGGACGGCCGCGTGGACGACGCGGCCGAGCACGATCCACGAGTTGCCGAGCCCGACGACGCTGTGCAGCCGGCACTCCAGTGCGACGGGCGAGGCCCGCACCCGCGGCGGGCGGACGAGCGCGCTCGGCTCGCGCTCGAGGCCGACGGCGTCGAACTCCGACACGTCCGCGGGGTAGTTCGTCCCCGTCGCGTTGACCTGCTCGAAGAGCGGCTCGGGGGTCAGCGAGACGACGAACTCGCCCGTCGCCTCGATGTTGCGCAGCGAGTCCTTGCGCCCGACGGAGGTGAACTGCACGATCGGCGGGGCGACGCACGCGACGGGGAAGAACGAGTGCGGCGCGAGGTTGTCGACCCCGTCCTCCGACGTCGTGGACACCCACGCGATCGGCCGCGGCACGATGGATGCCGTCATCAGGGCGTAGAAGCGGCCGTGGCCGAGCTCCTCGGGGTCGAAGTCGGTGCGCGCGCCGGCGGTCATCGTCGACCGGTACCCGGGTGGGCGCGGCGAACCTCCGGGACGGAGGGGAGCGGGCGGGCGACGTGCGCCGCCGGCCGGCCTCCCGACCTCAGTCCGCCGCGGGACCCGCGGGCGTGCCGGCCGGGTGGGCGCCGCGCGTCGCGGGCGCGGGACCCATCGTGGCCGCGGCGTCCGCGTCGCGGATGCGGGAGGCGATCGCCACCGCGAGGAGCAGCAGCACGGCGGCGGTCAGGAAGGCCGCGTGGTAGCCGCCGAGGTCGGGGTCCGCCCCGGTCGCCGCGGCGCCGGCCGACGGGCCGACGACCGAGATGACCGTCGCCATGACCGCGACGCCGAGCGCCGCGCCCGTCTGCCGCAGCGCGTTGAAGAGGCCCGAGGCCTGGCCCGTGCGGGCGGGGCTGATGTTCGCGAAGACCGTCGACTGGGTCGGGATGAAGACGAACGACATGCCCGCGCCGAGGACGAACATGATCGCCACGACGACGGCGTCCGGGGTCGAGGCGTCGACCCGGGTCAGGCAGAGCGCCATCGCGGCGACGGTGCCCGCGCCGCCCGAGATCAGGCGCCGCGGCCCGAGGCGGCGGTAGATCCGCGAGACGACCTGCGAGCCGACCATGACCCCGATCGCCTCGGGGAAGGTCAGCAGGCCGCTCTCCGTCGCGGTGCGCCCGAGGCCCTGCTGCTGCAGCTGCGGGAACGCGTAGAGGAGCCCGAGGAAGCCGGCGCTGGCCGGCAGCACGACCATCGTGGAGCGGCGGAACAGCCGGTCGCCGAAGATCCGCAGGTCCAGCAGCGGGAAGCGCACCGCGAGCTCCCGTCGGACGAGCACGCCGAGGAGGACGACGCCGAGGATCCCGGGCAGCAGCACGTCCGGCGAGCCCCAGCCGCGGGCGGGCCCCTCCGTGATCGCGAACATCAGGCCGCCGAGCCCGACGCCCGCGAGCACGAAGCCGGGCGCGTCGAACCGGCCGGTCTCCTCGACGAGGTCGTCGTGCCGTGGCAGGTACCGCAGGCCGAAGACCAGGGCCGCCAGGCCGACGGGCACGTTGACGAGGAACGCCCAGTGCCACGAGAGCCCGTCGACGAGCAGCCCGCCGAGGACGGGGCCCAGCGCGGGAGCGGCGGCCGTCGGGACCGTGAGGATCTTCGACGCGCGGATCCGCTCCTCCGGCGGGAAGACACGGAAGAGCATCGCCATGCCGACCGGGGTCAGCATGCCGCCGCCGACGCCCTGCAGCACCCGGAACGCCACGAGCTGGCCGAGCGAGCCGGCGAGGGCGCAGAGCGCGGAGGCGACGGTGAAGAGCGCCAGGGCGATCAGGAAGATGCGGCGGGTCCCGAAGCGGTCCCCGAGCCAGCCCGACGCGGGGATGACGACCGCGATGCTGACGAGGTACGCGGAGGAGACCGCGCCCGTGCTCGAGACGGAGCTGTCGAAGTCGCGGCCGATCGTCGGGATCGCCGTGTTGACGATCGTCGTGTCCAGGATGTTCATGAACATCGCGGCCACGAAGACGACGGAGACGACGACCTTCGGGTTCTGGAACACGCGCAGCACGGCGGTCAGTGTGGCGGTCGGCGTCGCCGGCCCGTCCCCTGGCGGCGATCGGGCCGCCTAGCCGTCGACCAGACGGACGCCGAGGTGGCCGGCGAACGCCCCGGCCGAGGCGAGGACGTCCTCCCAGCGCATCCCGACGCCGCGGAGCCGCTCGAGACCGCGGGCGCCCTCGAGCGGGCAGCCCCGGAGCTCCGTGCGCGTGAACCGCGCCCCGGTCAGGTCGGCGTCCTGGAGGTCGCACCCCTCGAGCAGGAGGTCCTCGCCGGCGAGGTCCTGCAGGTCGCAGCCCGTCATGCGGCAGTCGACCAGGACGACGCGCCGCAGCCGCGAGCCGCCGAGTGCCGCGAGATCGACCCGGCAGTCGCGCAGCACGACCTCGTCGAGCCGGGCGTCCGTGAGCCGCAGGCCCGTCAGCCGCGCCCCCCGGATCTCGACCCGCCGCCACGTCGCGCCGCGCAGGTCCGCGTTGGCGAGGCTGCCCCCGGCGACGACGACGTCCGTCAGGTCGAGGCCCGGCAGCCGGGCGCCGGTCAGGTCGACGTTCGCCATCCGGCAGCCCGAGAGCGCCACCCCGCGGGCGTCGACCCGGTCCCCGCCGGTCCACGCGACCTCGGCGTCCTCCAGGACGAGGTCGTGCGCCGGCGGCTCCGCGTCGCCCACGGGCCGCAGCACGCCCGGCACGCGCGGGCCGGCGGGGGTGCGCGGCGAGTGGTCGGGGGCGGGGGCCATCGCCCGATCGTCACACGCCGGGAGGCGGCTCGTCGGCCGGACCCCGGCGGTCGGCGGGACGGCCGACGGGCCCTCCGCGCGGCGTGCGGGCGGTGCGTGGATGCGCCGGAGCGCCCGAGGCGGCAGAATGCCCGGGTGATGCGTACGACCCGCGTGCTTCCAATCGCCCTGGCGTCCGCGCTGGCCCTGGCCTCCACCGGCTGCGGCAGCGGTTTCGAGAGGGATGAGCCCCAGACCGCGGCGCGCGACTTCCTCAGCGACGTGCTCGCGACGAACAACGGGCAGCGGGCGTGCGACTTCATGACGCAGCGCGCGCAGCGGATCTTCGCGGGCGACCAGCCCGGCGCGAGCTGCCGCGAGGTCATCGAGCGGGCCCAGCTCGTCGGCGACGGCGACGAGCTGCGCGTCGACACGACGGGCGAGGTCAAGGACCTCGAGTACTCGACGGAGAAGTCCGGCGAGGACAAGGCCGTCGTCACCGTGAAGACCAACGGCGGCCCGACCCTCCGCCTGACGCTCGCCCACAGCGAGGGCCTCGGCAACCTGTACGAGGCGCCGACCCCGTGGCGCATCACGGGCGGCGCCGAGCCGCTCATCAAGGGCAGCTGATGCCGCAGGCGGCGTCCGCGGCGGTCCTCCGCCCGGCGGCCGTCGTCTTCGACAACGACGGCACGTTCCTCGAGACGGAGTCCGTCTGGTCCCGCGCCGAGGAGGAGCTCTTCCGCCGGCGGGGCCTGCCGTTCCTCCCCGAGCACAAGCTCGAGCTGATCGGGACGAGCTTCGTCCACGCCTCGGAGTCGCTCGAGCGGTTCCTCGGCGAGCCCGGCGGCGGTCCGGCGATCATGGAGGAGCTCGTCGACCTCGTGCACCGCGAGCTCGACGGCGAGGTCCCCGTCATGCCGGGTGCCGAGCGGCTCGTCGAGGCGCTGCGCGCCCGGGGCATCCCCGTCGCGATGGCCACGAACGCCGCCCGCGGGTTCGCCGAGAAGGCCCTGCACCGCGCGGGGCACGCCGAGACCTTCCCCGTCCTCCTCACCGCCGAGGACGTGACGGACCCCAAGCCCGCGCCGGACATCTACCTCGCCGCCGCGGCGGCCCTCGGCGTCGACCCCGCCGACTGCGTGGCGGTCGAGGACAGCCCCACGGGCGTGCGCTCCGCCGTCGCCGCCGGGATGACCGTCCTGGGCGTGACGAGCTTCCCGGGCATCGACCTCTCGCACGCGCACCACCGGCACCCGTCGCTCGAGGACCCGGCGCTCTGGGCGCTCCTGGGCCTCGGCGACGACTGACCCCGCGGGCGTCCGCCCGGACGGGCGGGGTCGGCCCCGTCGGCCGTCCCGCGCGGGACGGCGCGTGGTCGTCGGGGCCCCGCCGGTGATCGCCGACGGGGACGAGCGGAGCCGCCCGGCAGGCCCCTGAGGTCCCGACCGGTCGCGGTCCGCCGGAACGACGACTCGGCGCCTCGGTCGCCCGGCAGGCTCGGGGCGGCCGGGGCCGGGGCCGGGGACCGGGGCCGGCCCCCCCGGAACGACGACGGGGCGGCCTACGCCGCCCCGCTGGTCCCTCGTGCCCCGGGCCGCGCCCGGGGCGGTCGGTCAGTCGCCGAAGATGTTCAGCATCGTCATGAAGATGTTGACGACGGCGACGAAGATGCCGGTGGCGAGCCACACGACGTCGTCCTCCGTGGCCTGCAGGCGCAGGAAGTTGAAGTAGATGACGATCGCGACGGCCGAGACGGCACCGATCACGAGCGAGACGACGTCGCCGGCGACCCCGCCGCCACCGCCGAAGATGAGCATGCCCCAGGAGACCGCGACGGCGACCAGGAGGATGATCGAGATCGGCTTCATCCAGCCCGACAGGTCCTTCGCGATCAGCGTGCCGCCGGCACCCGCGGCGACCACGACGAGGCCGGTGGTGCCGGCCGCCTTCGTGACGACGTCGGCCTGGCCCGTGACGTTGAAGGACTCGAGCACCGGGCCGAGGCCCAGGCCGAGGAGCAGCGCGACGACGAAGAGGACCGCCATGCCCGCGCCGCCGGTGCGCAGGGACCCGATGAACGCCTGGGCGAACAGCAGGACGACCGCGGCGATCGTGCAACCCATGGCCGCGCCGCGGCCGAGGGCCTCGGCGTCGCCCGGGCCGGCGCCGACGTAGGAGCCGACGACGAGGAAGCCGATCGCGACGGCGACCAGGAACATCGTCTGGCTGAGGATGGCCCCGTACGACGCGCGCTGCGTCCGGGCGTAGGGGAGGGAGTAGCTTCGCGTCTCCGGCATGGTCTCGTTTTTCGCTCGAGGGCGGTGGGACAGGGTGGACACGGATGATCCCGCGTCCTTCTGAGCCGAGGGTAAACCACGTCGCGCCATCTGTCGCCCGGCGCGCCAGGCGAGCGTCCGTGCGCCAGGTCCGGCGCCGCCCAGGCCCGTCTCCGCCGTCCGCGGCGTGCGGGGCCCGGCGCCGCGCGGTCCGGCGGGCGCCCGGCGTACCCTTGCGGGGTGCTCCCGGGCCACCCATCCCCGACGGCGCCGCCGCTGGCCGGCGTCTCGGACGTCCTCGACGCGATCGGCAGCTTCTTCTCGTCCATCGCGAGCGTCGACTTCGTGCCGCTGCTGATCGGGCTCGCGCTCTTCCTGGCCTACCTCACGATCCGCTCGCGGGGCTTCTTCCACGTCCTCCGCGCCGCGTACCCGACGGAGGCCATCCGCTGGCGCCGGGTGTGGGGCGCGTACATCGCGGCCTACGGCTTCAACAACGTCATCCCGGCGCGCGGCGGCGACGTCATCAAGGTCTTCCTCGTCAAGACCTCGATCGACCGGTCGACCTACCCGGCGATCACCGCGGCGATGTCGGTCGAG
This sequence comes from Actinomycetota bacterium, assembly GCA_009699505.1. GTDB lineage: Bacteria > Actinomycetota > Thermoleophilia > Solirubrobacterales > Solirubrobacteraceae > Patulibacter. The sequence continues at coordinate 10,314 of WLOB01000060.1, forward strand.
GCGCTCTTCGACCTCTCCATCGCGGTCCCGATCCTGCTCTTCGCGTTCACGCAGGGCGTGTTCCCCTCGCCGCCGGAGTTCGCCGACCTCGGCGCGTTCGACCTGTCGTTCATCTTCGGCAACCCGCGCCTCAGCCTGTTCGTGCTGACCCTCCTGGGCGTGGCCGCCCTCGTGGCGTTCGCGGTCCTGTCCGAGCGCGCGCGCCGGTTCTGGGCGAAGGTCCGCCAGGGGTTCACGATCCTCGGCGACCGCCGCCGGTTCTTCCGCGAGGTCTGGCTCGTCCTCTTCGCGGGCTACCTCGTGCGCCTCGCCGCGTTCTGGATGCTGCTCGAGGCGTTCCACATCGGCGGCTCCGTGCGCAACGTGCTGCTCGTGCACGGCATCAACGCCGTCGCGGCGCTCATGCCGTTCACGCCCGGCGGGGCCGGGGTGCAGCAGGCGTTCATGGTGAAGGTCTTCGCCGCCAGCGCGACGGGGGCCACGGTGGCGGCCTACTCCGTCGGCCAGCAGATCGCGATCGCGGTGGTCTGCCTCGCCGTGGGCTTCGTCGCCCTCGTGAAGATCTTCGGCTTCCGGTCCTTCAAGGAGGTCATCCAGGCCGGCAAGGACCACCGCACGGCCGAGGCCGCGGCGGCCGACGGCGGCCCCCGCTCCTAGCCGAGGCCCTGGCGCGCCTCGCGCACCAGCGTGACGGCCTCGGGGAAGACGACGGCCATCACCTGACGGATCTGGTTGGCCTGCGCCTCGGCGTCGCCCTGCAGGTTGACGCGGCCGACCGCGGCCACCGTCATCTGCACGGCCAGCCCGATGGCGTTGTCCGCCCAGGCCAGCTTCTGCTGGCCCTGCATCTGGTCAGCGAACTCCATCATCTTCCGCTGCAGGTCGTCCGGGTCGCCGAAGAGTCCGCCAAAGCCTTCCATGGGCCGATCGTAGCGCGGCGGGCCGGGCGCGTCCGCGGACCACCCGGACGCGGGGCCGGACCACGTCCGCGAGCGGCGGCGCGCCAGGCCGGGTCAGCGCGGCCGGCGGGCGACGAGCACCATCGTCCCGCCACGGCCGCGCGCGCCCGCGGCGAGCTCGAGCGCGGCCAGCCCCGGCAGGAGCGGCAGGGACGCGAGGGTGATCGCCAGGGGCCGGAGCCGCAGCGGGGCCGAGCGCTTGAGCAGGTAGTAGAGGTACGACGTCGTGCCGCTCAGGCGGTTGACGACGGACTGCCACATCCCGAACGGGTTGTGCTCCAGCAGCACCCCGTGGAACGCGACGACCTCGAGGCCCGCCGCCTCGGCGGCGCGGGCCAGGCCCTCCGGGCTGAAGTGCGTCCGGTGGCGGGGGACGTCGAGGTGGAACCAGCGGTCGCCGCCGATCCGGGCCTGCAGCGACCGGACGTTGGGGACCCCGATCAGGACGAGCCCGCCCGGGCGCAGCCAGTCGCGCAGCGTCCGGAGCGTGGCCGGCGGGTCCTCCACGTGCTCCAGCACGTGCCAGAGCGTGATCGCGTCGACGGAGCCGGGATCGACCGCGGCGTCCTCGATGCCCGCGCGCTGGAGCTGCACCCCGTAGACGTCGCGGGCGGCCTCGACGCCGCGGGCGGCCGGCTCCATCCCGCCGGCGTCCCAGCCCGCGGCGGCCGCCGCGGCGACGAAGCGCCCGCGGCCGGCGCCGGCGTCCAGGAGCCGGCCGGTGCGCGCGCCGTGCCGGGCGAGGAGCCGCAGCCGCTGGCGGTCGAAGGCGTGGAGCAGCGGGGCGGCGAGGCCGGAGCCGCGCGGCCGGCGGGTCGCGTAGGAGCCGCCGTCGTGGGCGTCCTCGAAGGTCGGGGGCGCCCCGGCGGTCACGGCGCTGCCGCACGACGCGCACCGCAGCAGCTCGAACACGCCGGGCAGGGAGGCGTCGCTCGTGGGCACCGTCCGCCACGGGCGCAGCGCGCCGCCGCAGGCCGGGCACGGCGCGGGGGCCACCCCATCGGGCGCGGGGCTCGCGGCGGCCGAGGGTCCGGCCGCGCCGGTGGGGGGTGGCGCAGGCACGGGCCAACCGTATCCCGTGTCCGTAGAATCACCGCCCGTGGCACGACTCAGCCCCCGACAGCGCGCCTGGCGCGGGCGGCTCGAGACCGTCCTGCGCGTGGCCGGGCCCGGCCTCGACGTCCTCGTCGGTACGGTGGAGCGCGTCGGCCGCACCGGGGCGAGCGCCGAGCGCTGGATCGTCCGTCGCGTGCCGTCGCGCGTCCGAGCGCCCCGATCCTCCGACCGGAAGTCCGCATGAGCACCGAGCGCAAGCAGCGCCCCGTCAAGCCGATCCCCGACGCGATGGACTCCGCCGCGACGGTCGAGCTCGAGCGGCGCTGGCGTCCGTTCGCCGCGGTGACGGCGATCCTCGCCGGCATCCTGCCCGTGATCGGGCTGGTCCTGCAGACGATCGCCTCGCGCGGCATCGACGACGACGTCGACCGCGTCGTCTCCGTCGGCCAGGCGCTGACCCGCTACGGCGCCGGCGAGGCGCCGGACGGCCTGGCCGGCCGGCAGGCGGACATCGTCTCCCACTACGGCGACCAGTGGCTCACCGTCTCCGCCGCCGCGGTCTGCACCGGGCTCGGCCTGCTGCTGGCGATCCCGGTCCTCTACGGGCTGATCCGCGCCGCCTGGCGTCGCCGCCCCTCCTTCCCGCGCTGGTTCCTCTGGACCCCGGCCGTCGGCGGCGTGCTCTTCGCCGTGGCCACCGTGGTCGCGCTCGTCTACCAGGCGGTCCAGTACCACGACTTCACGCAGCTGGCCGACGCCGCGCAGAACAACGGCGCGGCCAACGACGCGCTGAACGCCACCCAGGACGACCTGGCGTTCCTGCAGTTCGCGGGCGGCATCGGCTCGCTCTTCACCGCCGTCGGCTTCGGGGCCGCGGCGCTCAGCGCGATGAACGTCGGCCTGCTGACCCGCGTCATCGGGTCGATCGGCGTGCTGATGGCGTTCCTCGTCGTGATCCCGCTGCTCGGGCCGCAGGGCAACGTCCTGCGCGGCTTCTGGTTCGTCGCCGTCGGCCTGACGCTCCTGGGCCGCTGGCCCGGCGGCCGCCCGCCGGCGTGGGACAGCGGCGAGCCGATGCCGTGGCCCTCGCGCGCCCAGATCCTCGAGGAGACCGAGCGCGCCGGTGCCGGCCGCTCGACGGGCCCGGACCCCACGGACGCCCCGGCGCCGAAGCCGAAGGCCTCCTCCGGCGGTCGGCGCAAGCGCCGCAAGTAGGGCGGCGCCGGGGCGCGCGGACGAGCGTCCGCGGGTCCCGGGTGGCGCATCGGTGCCACCGCATCGGGCAGCATGAGGGCATGCCCAGGCTCGCCCCGACGTCCGCCATCGCCACCGCCGCGGTCCTGGTGCTCGCGGGGTGCGGCTCGTCGTCGGACGACGCGGGGGACCCTTCCGCGGCCGAGGGCACCGTCACGTCGATGGCGGCCACCACGAGCGTCGAGGCGCCCGCCGCGAGCGAGAGCGGGACGTCCTCCGGGGACGCCGCGGAGACCCGTGCCACGAGCGTCCGCTCCACGGTCGCCACGGGGCTCAACACCCCGTGGAGCATCGTCTTCCTGCCCGACGACTCCGCGCTGGTCTCCGAGCGCGGCGGCGTGATCAAGCGGATCGCGAAGAACGGCCGTCGGGCGACCACGCTGGCGCGGGTGCCGGGCGTCGCGGAGGGCGGCGAGGGCGGACTGCTCGGCCTCGCGGTCTCCCCGACCTACGCGAAGGACCGCCTGGTCTACGCGTACCTGACGACCGCGCGGGACAACCGCATCGTCCGCTTCCGCCTGACCGCCTCGACCCGCCGGATCCAGCCGCGGACGGTGGTGGCCGGGCTCGACAGCGCGCAGATCCACAACGGCGGCCGCCTGGCGTTCGGGCCCGACGGCAAGCTCTACGCGACGGTCGGCGACGCGGGGAACACGTCCGCGTCGCAGGACCGCGGGTCGCAGAACGGCAAGATCCTGCGGATGAACCCGACGGGCTCCGTGCCCTCGGACAACCCGATCGAGGGCTCGCGGGTCTTCTCCCTCGGCCACCGCAACCCGCAGGGCCTCGCGTTCGACCGGGCCGGCCGCCTCTGGGCGCCCGAGTTCGGGCAGAACACCTTCGACGAGGTCAACCTCGTCGAGAAGGGGAAGAACTACGGGTGGCCCGAGGTCGAGGGCCGGGGCGACACGGACGGCGGCCGGTACACGAACCCGCAGGTCACGTGGTCGACGTCGGAGTCCTCGCCCAGCGGCGCGGCCATCGTCGGCTCCACGCTCTACGTCGCCGGTCTCGGCGGCGAGCGCCTGTGGACGATCCCGCTGCGGGGCAAGCGGGCCGGGAAGCCGACCGCGTCGCTCGTCGGCCGCTACGGCCGGATCCGCGCCGTGACGGCCGCGCCGGACGGCTCGCTCTGGATCGGCACGTCGAACCGCGACGGCCGCGGCGATCCCCGCTCGGGCGACGACCGCATCCTGCGCCTCCGCGTCGGCGGCTGAGCGGGCCGGGCCGGGCGCGGCGACGGGGCGGGCGCCCGGCAAGACC
>WLOB01000061.1 GCA_009699505.1 Actinomycetota bacterium
CACCGGCGTGCGGATCGCCCGTGCGAGCGGCGGTTCCGGTGCCGGCTGCCCGCCGCTGCGGGACTGGCCGGCGGGGCTGCCCGGCGGCGCCGGGCCGGCCCCTCGTCGAGCCGCCCCACCCACCCCCGGCCGACGGCCTCGACGAGCGGGGCGCCCGGGCCGCCCGACCCGGCGCCACGGCGTGGCCGGGCCCTGGGGGTGCTCGGCCACGCCCGGGCGGTCCGGCGCGGCGGGCCGTGCGCCGGCGGTCGGCACCGGACCGGTCGCTCCGGATCGTGCGGCCTACGGCGTAAGGCGGCGCGCCCGGCGCGCGCTCAGCGTCGTCGGGCGCGGACCGCGGTCATGCGCGCCGCGGGCGGATCGACGAGCCCGGTCAGTCCGTCGATCAGGGCGCGCAGCCCCGCGTCGAAGGCCCGGTCCGGGCCGACCTCGTGGAGCTCGCCCGCCCGTCCGCCGAGGATCGGGAACGCCGCGGGGTCGAGGGCGTCGAGGTCCGCCGCCCCCGCCGCCGTCGACGCGTCCACCGTGAACCCGACGACCTCCGCCAGCGCGTAGCCGCGGGCGTAGCTGGCCAGCGCGCGGTACGCCACGAGCGCGCCCGCCGGGGTGGCGCCGCCGCGCACCAGGGCGTCGAGGACCGCCTCGACCGGCTCGAGCGCCGCCGGGGAGCGCAGGGGCGCCATCGCGGTCAGGGCGAAGGTCTGCGGCGACGTGGCCGCGACCATGCGCAGCTGCCGGGCGAACCACTCCCCCGCGTCCTGCCACCCGGCGTGCGGCGGGGGCGCCGGGAAGCGGGACATGAGGCGCTCCGCCATGCCGGCGAGCACGGCGTCGCGGTTGGCGACGTGGTGGTAGAGCGACATCGCCTCGACGCCGAGCTCCGTCCCGAGGCGCCGCATCGTCAGCGACGCCGAGCCCTCGCGCTCCACGAGCGCGATCGCCGCGTCCAGCACGGCGTCGCGCGTCAGTCCCCGTCCGGGTCGTCGGGTCGTGCCCATACGGCGAGGAACCTAGCGCGACGGGCCGGCGGCCCCGCGGTCGGGCCCGGTCGCCGGGCTCAGCGCCCGAGGCGTCGCGCGAGCCGGTCGACGTCGATCTCGCGGAGGGTCGACACGTACGCCGGGCCGTCGGGGGTCTCGGCGAGCGCCCAGCCGAACGCGTCCAGCCGCACGTCCCGACGGGCGCCGAAGGCCACCGTCGCGGCCCGCACGTCCGCCGGGCCGCGCCAGGCGGCGAAGCGGAACGAGAGGCCGGCGGGCATGCCCAGGAGGCCGGCGCAGTGCCGGTACGGGGCCAGGTGCACGAGCAGGTCGCGCACGTCGCGCCGCCAGTCCGGCTCGCCCGTCCGCAGGTCCGCCACGAGCGAGCGGTGCCACGCCTGGCGCGAGCGTTCGCGCAGGGCGTGCGTGGCGGGGTGCGGGGCGCTCACGTCGGGATCGTCCCAGGGTCCGGGGCCTCGTGGTGCCGGTCGGACGGCCGACGCGTGCCGGGACCGCCCCGGAGGCCCGGCGGACCCCCTCGGCGCCCGCGCCGGCGGAACCGCGACGGCGGGACGGCTGCGGCGGGCCGGCCGGTTCGACGAACCGGCCGGTTCCGGCGGGCCGACCGGTTCCGGCGGGCGCGCGGGCCTCCGCCCGCCCTCACCCGTCGGCGTCCGCCTCGTCCAGCCGCCGCAGCAGCGTCGCAGCGTCGTAGTCGCCGTCGAGCGCCGTGCCGTCGAGGAACAGGGTCGGGGTGCTCGTGACGCCGCTGCGTGCGGCGCTGTCGACGTCGGCGTGCACGGCGGCGAGGCGCACGTGGTGGCGCAGGTCGTCGGCGACCCGGTCGGGGTCCAGGCCGATCTCCTCGGCGATCGCGAGCAGGTCGGCCGGCCCGAGGTCGTCGCCGATGGGGTGGTCGAGGAGCCGCTCGTGCATCTCGGCGAACCGCCCGGCGCTCGCCGCGGAGACCGCCGCCTCGGCGGCCAGGGTGGCGCTCGGGTGCAGGTCGTCGTTGGGCAGGTGGCGCAGGACGACCCGCAGCCGGTCCCCGGCCTGCGCCCGCACCGTCCGCAGCTCGCGGCCGAGCGTCCGGGTCGCGGGGCACTCGTAGTCGCCGAAGACCACGAGGGTGTGCGGGGCGCCGAGGGGCCCCAGGACGTGCTCGTCGTCGGCGGCGGGCGGATCGAGGTGCCGCGGCCCGTGCTCCTCCTCCGCGGCGTCGCGGCCGCGACGGGACAGCGCGACCACGCCGGCCGCGGCCGCGAGGGCCGATGCGACGAGGACGCCGATCTTCGCCTCGTCGCGGAGCGCCTCGTCCGTGAACGCGAGCTCCGCCACGAAGAGGGAGACCGTGAAGCCGATGCCCGCCAGCGTGGCGGCGCCGGGCACGTGGCGCCGGTGCATCCCGTGCGGCAGCGGTCCCACGCCCGCCCGGACGGCCACCAGGGTGCTGAGGCTGATCCCGAGCGCCTTGCCCGCGACGAGGCCGACGATCACGCCGATCGTGACGGGCGAGGTGACCGCCCGGCTCAGGGCGTCGCCGTCGAGCGGCACGCCGGCGTTGGCGAGCGCGAAGAGCGGGACGACGAGGTAGCTCGTCCAGGGGTGCAGCGAGCCCTGGAACCGCTCGTTCGGCGAGACGGCCGCGGACAGCTCGAGGACGGCGGCGCGGCCGCCGGCCGGCGTGGGCTCGCGGCGGAAGAGCCGGGTGACGCTGGCGGCCCGCTCGACGTCGGCGCGCTGCGGCGGGTGCACCGCGGTGATCAGCCCCATCGCGACGCCGGCGATCGTGGGGTGGATGCCGGACTTCAGCGTCGCGTACCAGAGGACGACGCCCGCGACGAGGTACGCGGGACCGCGCCACACGGGCCCGAAGCGGCGCAGCACGACGATCGCGACGAGGATGCCGCCGGCCGCGGCGAGGGCGCCCAGGTCGATGCCGGAGGAGTAGAAGAGGGCGATGACGGCGATCGCGCCGACGTCGTCGACGATCGCCAGCGTCAGCAGGAACACGCGGACGCCGGGCGACACCCGGTCGCCCAGGAGCGACAGGGCCCCGAGGACGAAGGCGATGTCCGTCGCCATCACGATGCCCCAGCCGTGCGCCCCCTCGCCGCCCGCGTTGATCGCGACGTAGAGGAGGGCGGGGAACGCCATGCCGGCGACGGCGGCGATCGCCGGGATCGCCGCCGCGCGACGGTCGCGGAGCTCCCCCAGCTCGAGCTCGCGCCGGATCTCGAGGCCGACGACGTAGAAGAAGAACGCCATCAGGCCGTCGTTGACCCAGTGGCGCAGGTCCTCGTCGACGCCGGACCCGGCGAGGTCGATCGTCAGGTGCGCGCCCCACAGGTCCTCGTAGGCGCCCGACAGCGGCGAGTTGGCCCAGACGAGCGCGACGAGCGTGGCGACGAGCAGGAGGCCGGCGCTGCCGGTCTCCGTCCGCAGGAACGCGCGGAGGGTGCGCGAGCCGCGGTTCGTCCACGGGGTCCGCGGCGGCAGGGCGGGGGGCGTCGGGGAGGATTCGGTGTGCACAGGGCTCCAGAAGGGGTCGACGACGTGCGTCGACGACCAGGCTTCCCGTCACACCACGGTCCATCGTAGGCGATGGCCGACGGCGCCGGTCCGCCCGACGGCACGCGCGTCGCGGTGCCGGGCCGACGGTTCGTCGGCGAACGCACCCGTACCCGGGCGCCCGCGTCGGGAGCGGACCGCGCTCCTCGGCCCCCGATCCCCGGCGGAGGTCGGCCCACGTCCGCGGCGCGCCCCTGCCGGAGGTCCCCCTACGCCGCCGCGGGGTCCTGCCAGGCGTCGACGAGCCGGCCGAGGCGCCGGGCGTGCGCCTTCGGCCGCTCCGCGTAGACGCGGCGGCCGAGCGCGATCGCCTCGTCCAGGAGCTCGGCGCGGCGGCGGTCGATCAGCTCGAGCAGGCCGTCGACGTCCGCCGTCGGGTCGTCGATCGGGCCGTCGACGAGGCGCTCGTGGAGGACGAACAGGTCGTGGTCGTCCCCGAGGATCTCGGAGAGCCGGTGGGCCTCCTCGGCCTGCGTCTCGACGACGGGCGCCCAGGCGTTGCGCAGCAGGAGCCCGTGGTACCAGAGGTCCTTCACGCGCTTGCGCCACTCGTGGAGCTCCTCGGCGTCCGGCGCCTCGCCGGCCTTCGGCAGCTGCGCGCGGCCGGCCGCGTAGGCCTTGCCCTCGCCGGCGAGCACGTCGTCGCGGTCCGCGTCCCCGAGCGGCCAGTCGTCGACGCGGGCGCGGACCTCGCGGAGGCCGGCGAGCGCCTCGTCGACCGACGGCGTCGGCCGGGACCCGTCGCCGCCGGAGAACGACGCCCGGACCGCCTCGAACGTCGCGGAGGGGAGCCGCCCGACGTAGCGCTCGGCGAGGTCGTCGACGGTCTCGACGAGGACGTCGGCGTCGCGGGCGGCCGAGAGCGTCGCCGCGGCGGCGCGCAGCGCGTCGTTCTCGCGGCGGACGGCCTTCCGGCCCATCGCGGGACGCGCGAGCCGGAGCAGCGCCCGGGTCTTCTTGATCCGCTTGCGGGCGTCGTGGATCGCCTTGGCGGGCTCGTCGACGAAGCGCTCCTCCAGCGCGCGGACCGCCCCGTCGAGCTGGTCGCGGGCGCTGTGGCGCAGCCCGTCGCCGAGGGTCTCGTCCGCCGCGATCCTGTAGGCCATGGGGTCCCCCTGCCCGGCGGCGGCGGGCGTCAACCCGCTCGCGGCCCGGGCACGCGCGTCGGCGTCGTCCGGCGGTCCGGTGGACGCCGGAGCGTCCGCGTCCTGCCGGGGGTCCGGCGCCGGCGCCGGGGCGCCCTCGCCCTCCTCCGCGGGCGGCGCGGGCAGGCCCGCGAGCGCCGCGTTGCGGTAGCGCCGGTCGGCCGTGACCTCCGCGCGCAGGAACGCCGGCGGGTCGAAGGCGGCCGACGCCCCGGCGTCGCCGAACTCGATCTCCGCCAGCACGAGCCCACGGAGCGCGCCGCGGAAGTGGTCGACCGTCAGCACGACGGGCGGGTCGTCCGGCGCCGCCGGCAGCTCGAACTCGACCCGGACCTTCTCGATCCTGCGGCCGGCGGTCAGGCCCCAGAGCTCGTCGAACGCGTCGGCGTCCACGTCCACCTCGACCTCGACGCGCGTGACCGCGCCGTCGTCCGGCCCGGCGGTCGAGGCCTTCGTGGTCAGCTGCCGGGTGCCGTCGCCCGTGGCCGCCGGGTCGGTCGTCCCGGCGTCCGCGGTGGCCGGCGCGTCGTCGTCGCCCGCCGCGGCAGCCCCCGGGTCCACGGGGCGGGCGTGCCGGACGCGGACCTCGGGATCCGAGCCCGGCGGCGTGACGTAGCCCTGGCGGAGCACCCACGCCCGGGTCGCCCGGACGGACGGCGGCCACGCGCGGGGATCGGGGTCGACGAGGAACTTCCGCTCGATCTCCAGCGCCATGGACCGAGCCTCCCAGATCGGGGCGGCGCGACGACCGCGACGCGCGACGGGGCCTCTCCAACAGAGCCCCGCCGTGCGTCGCACGTGTCGCCCCGTCACCGTAGGACGCGCGCCGCCCGCGCAGGTCAACGTGGTGTGACCGTCGCCGCGGCGGGCGTCGGGACCCGGCGCGCGTCACACGTCGACGCCCCGCGGCTGTGGTCTACTCCTGCCGAACGGTGCCCGATCTCGCGCGCCCCTCGGTGCGAGGGGGTCCGGCATCGCCGACACGACCGAAGAAGGCTCCATGTCCGACCCCGGACCTGCGACGCAGGACTCGACCCCTCCCCGTCCCCCGCTCCACGCCGCCCCGTCCGCGGACCGCGACCTGCGGAGCCTCGGCGCCGCGGTGACCGACGCGCTCCTGCACCCGGCCGGGCGCCCCGGCGCCCTGCAGCGGGAGCTGCGGTCCATCGCCGCCGCGGCCTCGCGCTCGAGCGGGCACGACGCCGAGGTCCACCGGATCCTCGTCGACGTCGGCGTCGCCCACGAGCACCTCGACGGACCGCGGCCGCTGCGCGCCTACGCGAGCGCCCGACGCCGCACGGTCGCCGGTCCCGCCGCCCGCGCGCTGCTCGACGGCGTGCTCGGGCGCCTGGAGCAGGTCGGCGACGGACCGGTCCGCCTGGCCTGAGCCGACCCCCGGCTCCCGCGGACCCGTGCGTCCCGCCCGGGGGCCGCGGGTACGGCGTGCGACATGGCCGACGCGACGTCCGCACCGCCCCTCCTCCCCCTCGACGCGACCTCGGGGGAGCTCGAGATCCGGAAGGAGTCGTGGCGGAAGAACGTCCACGAGCTCGTCGCGCAGGAGGGTCCCGTCGCGCGGATCGACTACGCGACCTGGTCCGGCCGGGCACGGGCGGAGAGCGCCGGCGGCACGTGGGGGTTCTCGCGCGTGAAGGGCGTCCGCAGCGCGTCGATCGAGATCACCGAGGGCGACGGCGGCGCCGAGGTCGGGCGGATGGCCAAGAAGGTCTGGACCCGGGGCGGCAGCCTCGAGCTGGGCGGGCGCACCTACGAGCTGCACGCGAAGGGCTGGCTGCAGACGTCGTGGCGCTGGGAGCAGGACGGGGAGTCCGTCGTCGAGGTCGACCTGCCGGGGTCGTTCGGCAAGCGCAAGGGCGCCGCGCGGGTGTCGGACGCCGGCCGGTCGGACCCGTGGGCGGTCGTGCTGCTGCTCCTCGTCCTCCACGTCAGCGCGGGCGACGAGGTCGCCGCCACCGGGGCCGCGGTCGCCGCGACCTGATCACGCCGATCGTCCCGGGAGGGCGTAGGGTCGCCCGCGTGATCGTCGGCCGGGCCATCTACCGCGACGGGCGCCGTCAGGAGACGCCGGAGGACCTCGCCGAGCTCTTCTCGTGCTGCCGGCTGCCCGACACCGTGGTCTGGCTCGGGCTGCACGCCCCGACGGCGGAGGAGTTCGCCGACGTCGCCCGCGAGTTCGACCTGCACGAGCTGGCCGTCGAGGACGCGATCGTCGCCCACCAGCGGCCGAAGCTCGAGCAGTACGGCACCACCCGGTTCCTCGTCCTGCGCTCCGCCCGGTACCTCGACGCGAGCGAGACCGTCGAGTTCGGCGAGGTCCACGTCTTCGTCGGCCCCGGGTTCGTCATCTCGGTCCGCCACGGCGACGCGTCGCAGCTCCGGGGCGTCCGCGAGGCGCTCGAGGCGCGACCGGACCTGCTGCGCCTGGGCGAGGTGGCGATCATGCACGCGATCGTCGACCGCATCGTCGACGACTACCTGCCCGTGGTCGCCGGCATCGAGAACGACGTCGACGAGATCGAGGACGACGTCTTCGACGGGTCGCCCGCCGCGTCGCGCCGCATCTACGAGCTGACCCGCGAGGTCATCGAGTTCCAGCGCGCGGTGCAGGCCCTGCCCGACATGCTCGGGCGCCTCATGACCCACGACGGCGTGGGCGAGGAGGAGCAGCGCTACCTCCGCGACGTCCAGGACCACGCGCTGCGGGTCCGCGAGCAGGCCGCGGGCTTCCGCGAGCTCCTGCAGAACATCCTGAACGTCAACCTGACGCTCGAGACGAAGGCCCTGTCGGAGGCGTCGATCGCCCAGAACGAGGAGGTCAAGAAGATCTCCGCCTGGGCGGCCATCCTCTTCGCCCCGACCCTCGTCGGGACGATCTACGGGATGAACTTCAAGAACATGCCCGAGCTGGAGTGGCAGCTGGGCTACCCGATGGCGATCGTGATGATGATCGCCGTCGGGATGGTGCTCTTCGGCGTCTTCAAGTGGCGCCGCTGGATCTGAGCGGCCTCGACGCGGGGCGCCGCGGCCGCCGCACCACCGCTCCGCCACGCGCAGCGCGACGACGGTCGACGGGGCGGTCGGCCCCCGGCCGCCTTCACCAGGGCACGACGCCCTCGTCGTCGAAGAACCGCCCCGTCGGCCCGCCGTCGGGCAGCGTCGCCAGGCGGATCGGGGTGGCCGCGCCCTGCTCGACGGAGCGGGTGCCGCGGTGGCCGTTGAGGTCCGTCGCGACGAAGCCCGGGCAGGCCGCGTTGATCAGGACGTCCGTGCCCTCGAGCTCCTTGGCGTACTGGATCGTCACGGCGTTCAGGAAGCTCTTCGACGGCGAGTAGGCCGCCGCGATCGGCCCGACGAACGCGCCGGGCGTCGTCTGGAGGGTGAGCGAGCCGACGCTGCTCGAGACGTTGACGATCCGCGGCGACGGCGAGCGGCGCAGCAGCGGCAGCAGCGCGTTCGTCACCCGGACCACGCCGACGACGTTCGTCTGCACGACCCGCAGGAGCAGGTCCGGGTCGACGACCGTCGGCTCCTGCGGCCCGCCGCCCGTGATGCCCGCGTTGTTGACGAGCGCGTCGAGCCGACCGGCCTCCTGCTCCACCAGCGCGGCCGCCGCGGCGACGGACGCGTCGTCCGTGACGTCGAGCGGCACCCCGAACGCGTCGACGCCGTCGGCGCGCAGCCGCTGCACGGCCTCCTCGCGGCGGGCGTCGTCGCGGGCGCCCACGCCGACCTTCCAGCCCTGCCCGCCCAGCCCGGCGGCGATGGCGAAGCCGATCCCCTTGTTGGCGCCCGTGACGAGCGCGACGCGATCCTCGGTCATGTGGTCCTCGATCTCCCTGTTGGCGGATAGCCTGTCCGTCAACACGCTACACGAATGACGGATACCCTCTCCGGCACCACCGCCGATGGCCGCCGACCCGCCCCGATTCCCCAACCGCCGTGCCGCCGCGCAGGCCAACCGCGACCGGATCCTCGCCGCGGCCCGCGAGGCGTTCGGCACGGCGGACGGCGAGGTCTCGATGGCCGAGGTCGCGCGCCGGGCCGGCGTCGGGATGGCCACGCTCTACCGCAACTTCCCGGGGCGGGCCGAGCTCTTCGAGGCGCTCTACGAGGACGAGGTCGACGCCCTCTGCGCGGCGGCGGACGAGGCGCACGGCACGCCGGGCGAGGCGCTCGACGCGTGGCTCCGGCGGTTCTTCGCGTTCGTCCCGCGCAAGCGGCTGCTCGTCGCGGAGCTCCTGCAGGACTCCGGCGCGCCGGGGCCGGTCATGACGCGCAACCGCGAGCGGATGCTGGCCGCCGGCGAGCCGCTGCTGCAGGCCGCGCGACGCAGCGGCGAGCTGCGCGACGACCTGGACCTCGTGCAGGTGCTCGACCTCGTCGTCGGGGTGGCCCGCATCCCCGGCGAGCGCGAGCAGGTCGAGCCGCTCCTGGACGTCGTCCTCGACGGGCTCCGGCCGCCGGCCCGGTGAGCACGTCGGGCCCACGGCGCAGCGCGCGCGGCGCAGCGCGGCCGCGGCGCCGCGTCGTGGCGGCCGTCGTGCTCCTCGCGGTCCTGCTGCTCGTCGTCCTCCTCGCCCGCGCGCCCGACGACGCCCCGGACGAGCGGCGCACCCGCACGGGGGCCACGGACGGGCTCGGGCACCAGCTGACGGCGCTGTCGGTCGTCCCCGATCCCGCGGGCGACGGCTGGCTCGGCGTCTACCACTGGCCGACCGGGAAGGGCCCGGCGGACTTCGCCGTCGGCCTGGCGACGTCGAAGGACCTCCTGGCCTGGGAGAACGTCGCCGAGCTCGACGCGGACGGCGGCAACATGCCGGTCCTGCAGCGCACGCCCGACGGCGGCTTCCTGCTCGCGTACGAGGACTACGTCCGCGTCGAGGAGCAGAACGCGATCAGCCGCATCCGCGTCCGCCACTACGCCGACCGCGCCCGGCTCCTGCGCAACACGTGGTCGGTCCAGCGCGAGCTGCCGGCGACGCTGTCGGACAACAACGAGGGCACCCCGACGTTCGAGGAGGTCGACTGGAACGGATCGCCCGGCGCCTCGTCGATCGGGCTGCGCTTCCACTTCAACGCCGGCGCGAACGGCGTGGACCGGCAGGGCGTCGGCACGCTGCGCGGCTTCCGCGACTGGAGCGCCCGGCGCGACCGGGCGCTCGACCGGACGCTCACGGCCGCCGGCTTCCCCGCGAGCCACGGCCGTCGCGCGACGTTCGCCGCGGGCGGGCGGCCGTGGATGCTGGTCGAGGCCCAGACGCGCCCGGGCGACTTCGCGACGTGGCGGCTCGTGCTCCTGGACCGCGGCCCGGAGCCCCGGGCGGCGCCGCGGACGGTGTGCGGCGGCGACCGCGGCGTCCCGTCGGCGGCGTCTATCGGGGTGCCCGCGGTGGCGGTGCAGGGCGCCGACGGGGAGGACCCGGGGCGGCTCTTCGTCTCGGCGTTCGCCTTCGACGGCCCCGCCGCGGGGACCTTCCTCGCGCGCGGTCCGCTCCCGGCGGACCTCGACGGCGACCCGCGGCGCGTCGCCGCCCTCTTCGGGCGGTGCGCGCCGGCGGGGTGAGCTGCCTAGCGGCCCGAGACCGTGATCGTGCGCAGCGGGCTGTAGCCGTTCGTGTGGTCGGCGTGCTGGGCGATCTTCGTGCGGTACACGCCGGTGCTGCGGATCCGCAGGCGCTTGGCGTACGTCGAGCGGGACGAGCCGGCGTCGTTCAGCGCGGCGGAGACGACGGTGCGGAAGACGCCGTCGGACCCGCGACGCTGGATCAGGACGCGGCGGTCGTCGTGCTGCGGCGCGACGGCGCCGGAGAACCGCACGAGGCTGCCGCGCCGGGGCGTCGAGTCCGAGAGGCTCAGCCGCACGAGCGGCCGCACGTTGACGCGCTTCACCGGGCTCGTGACGGGCGGGGCCGTCTGCGCGACCACGTGGTAGAGCGTGTTGACCGTCGGACGCACCGCGATGGCCCAGGTGCCGTTGGCCGCCGTCGTCGCCGTCTTCGCGGTCGGGGCGAACCTGTCGCCGTACGGCGCCGTGGTGTCCTGCTCGAGTCGGACGACGACGCCGGCCGCCTGCGGCCCGGTCAGCTTGCCCGTGAGGGTCGACGAGGACCCGAACACGAGCGTGGACGGCGCGGCGTCGATCGACAGCGCCGAGGCGCCGTTGCCCGTCGGCGGCTTGGGCGGCTTCGGCGGCTTGGCGGCCGTGGCCACGCCGGCACCGGCGACGACGAGGCACCCCGTCGCGGCGAGCGACGCGAACGTCGCGACGAGGGGGGTGGAGCGGGGGGACCTGCCGGAGAGACGCATGCGAGCTCCTTCGCCGCCGAGGCGGCTGTACGGGGAGGGCGCCGGGATCCCGACGCCGTGCACGTATGACGCCCCCGGACGCCGAAGGTCAGGTGCGACCGGGCGGCGCGTCGCCGGATCGGTCCGGCGCGGCCGCCTCCGACGCGCCTCGCGGCCCGGGCGGTGCGCCCCGACGACCGTGCGTGCGGGGCTCAGGTGGCGGCCTGCCAGAGCCAGGTGACCTGGTCGACGAGGGCCTGCTCGTCGAGGGTCGGCCGGGCCACGTGCTCGGTGAACGCGCGCTCCGTCATGTAGACGAGGGCGTAGGCGCGAGCGGCGACGCCCGCGGCGGGGAGCTCCGGGTCGCCGGCGGCGATGCGGCCCTCGGCACCCGGACGGAAGCGGTCGTGGAAGGCCTGCCAGAACGCGGCGACCTCCGGGTCGTACGTGGCGGCCTCGGTGATCGCGCCGACGCTCGCACGGTGCCGGGTGAAGACCGCGAGGACGCCCGCCAGCGTGTCGCGCAGCGGCACGTCGGCGAAGCTCAGCCACGGCTCGGCGGCGTCGGAGAGGTCGGCCTCCATGGCCGCCCCGAGCTTCAGGACGAGGGCCCGCTTGTCGTTGAAGTACGTGTAGAACGTCGGCCGCGTGAACCCGGCCCTGCGCACGATCTGCTCGATCGAGATGTCCGCGTAGGCCGCGCCCTCCTCCAGCAGCGAGACGGCCGCGTGCAGCAGCTCCGCCTCGGTGGCCTTGCGGGTCTCGGCCGTACGGGCCCGCCGGGAGAGGGTCGCCATGCCCGAAACCCTAGTCAACACGAAACGACTTGACATGGCGTAAAGCCTCGTGGGATGGTCGATCCGCGGCGGACCCCGGAGCGGTCCGTGCCGATCACCACCAGAGCCGGGAGAGACGGACATGGGCACCATCACCTTCATCGAGCACGACGGGACCGCGCACGACGTGGACCTCGTCGAAGGCGAGTCGCTCATGGAGCTCGCCACGGGCAACGGCGTCCCCGGCATCGACGGCGACTGCGGCGGCGAGGCCTCGTGCGGCACCTGTCACGTCATCGTCGACGACGCGTGGATCGCCACGACGGGAACCCGCTCCGCCACAGAGGCGGCGATGGTCGAGATGTCCCCGGAGTGCGCCCCGAACTCGCGCCTCTCCTGCCAGTTGAAGGCCCGTCCCGAACTCGACGGACTCCGGGTGCACCTGCCCGAGTACCAGATGTAGCTCCGACCCTTCCGCGATCGAACCAGGCAAGAGGAACAGCGATGACCCCCACCGAAAGCATGCTGGACAGGGCCAGGACCAGGGTGGTCGACAAGGTGCAGGCGACGGTCCCTGCCGACCGACAGGTGCGGGCTGCGCATCTCGTGGAGAAGGCGAAGCGCCTGGCCGGCATGAGCACGCCGTTGGTCTTCACCGAGGAGCCGATCCCCGACCCGGCCGACGTTCCGCTGACGGAGATCGACGTCAGCAACCCCTTCATGAACCGTCAGGGGAAGTGGAACCCGTACTTCGCGAGGCTCCGCGAGGAGGCCCCGGTCCACTACCTCGCCGACAGCCCGTTCGGTCCGTTCTGGTCCATCACGCGCTACGCGGACATCCAGGCCGTCGACTCCAACCCCGAGGTCTTCTCGGCCGAGCCCTACATCGTCCTCGGGCCCCCGCCGCTGGACATCGAGATGTTCATCGCGATGGACCCGCCCAAGCACGACGTCCAGCGCAAGGCCGTCCAGGGCGTCGTCGCACCCCGGAACCTCAAGGAGATGGAGGGGCTCATCCGGGAGCGCGTCCAGGAGGTGCTCGACGGCCTGCCGACCGACGAGCCGTTCGACTGGGTGCAGAAGGTCTCCATCGAGATCACCGGCCGGATGCTGGCGACCCTGCTGGACTTCCCCTACGACCAGCGACGCAAGCTGACCTACTGGTCCGACACCATCAGCTCGACCGCCGAGGGGACGGGCGGCACCTCGCACCAGGACGACTTCTACGCCGCGACCGAGGAGCTGGCGAAGGGCTTCGTGGCGCTGTGGCACGACAAGGCCGCGCGCCGGGCCGCCGGGGAGCCCGACGGGTTCGACCTGATCACGCTGATGCAGACCTCCGAGGACACCAAGGACCTGATCAAGCGGCCGCTGGAGTTCCTGGGCAACCTGACGCTCCTCATCGTCGGCGGCAACGACACCACCCGCAACTCGATGTCCGGCGGTGTCCTGGCCCTGAACCAGCACCCGGAGCAGTTCGAGAAGCTCAAGGCCGACCCGAAGCTGATCCCCAACATGGTCTCCGAGATCATCCGCTGGCAGACCCCGCTCGCCTACATGCGCAGGGTCGCCCGGAAGGACGTCCACTTCGGCGGGCAGTTCATCCGCAAGGGCGACGTGGTCGTCATGTGGTACGCCTCGGGCAACCGCGACGAGCGCAAGTTCGAGGACGCGGACGCCTTCGTGATCGACCGCAGGAACGCGCGGAACCACATGTCGTTCGGGTTCGGCGTGCACCGCTGCATGGGCAACCGCCTCGCCGAGATGCAGCTCCGCATCCTCTGGGAGGAGCTCCTCGCCCGCTTCGACCGCATCGACGTCGTCGGCGAGCCCACCTACGTGCAGTCCAACTTCGTCAAGGGCTACGAGAAGATGATGGTGCAGCTGACCCCCAAGACGGTCGGCTGACCTCAGGCGACGACGGCGATCGGAGACAGGCATGCAGACGGATCGGGTGGTCATCGTCGGCGCCAGCCACGCCAGCGCACAGCTGTGCGTCAGCCTGCGCCGGGACGGATGGGACGGCGAGATCCTGCTGATCGGCGACGAGCCGTCGCTGCCCTACCAGCGGCCGCCGCTGTCGAAGACGTTCCTCGCGGGGACGACGACGATCGAGGACCTCCACATCCGCAAGCCGGCGTTCTACGAGAAGGAGCAGGTGACCTTCCGCCAGGCCCGGGTCACCGGAATCAGCCGAGAAGCCGAGACCGTCACGCTGGACGACGGCGACACCGTGGGCTACGACAAGCTCGTCCTCTGCCTGGGCGCGCGACCGCGACCGCTGGACGTCCCCGGGATGGACCTCGCAGGCGTTCACTACCTGCGCAACGCCGCCGACATCGGGGCCATCCGCGACAGCCTCAGGACGGCCGAGCGAGCGGTGATCATCGGCGCCGGCTACATCGGTCTCGAAGCCGCGGCGTCGTTGCGGAAGCTGGGCGTCGAGGTCTCGGTCGTCGAGGTCGCAGAACGCGTCCTCCAGCGCGTCACCGCCCCCGAGGTCTCCGCGTTCTACGACCGCGTCCACCGAGAGGAGGGGGTCGACCTCCGGCTCGGCGTCGGCGTCGAGGCGCTCGAAGGCGACGACCGTGTCAGCGGCGTCCGACTCGCCCGCGGCGAGCTCCTCGCGGCCGACCTCGTCATCGTCGGTGTCGGCGTCCTCCCGAACGTCGAGCTGGCGCAGGACGCCGGGTTGACCGTCGAGAACGGCATCGTCGTCGACGACCACGGTCGGACCGAGGACCCGAACATCTTCGCCGCCGGCGACTGCGCCAACCACTTCGACGCCCGCTACGACTGCCGCGTGCGGCTGGAGTGCGTCTCCAATGCCACGGAGCACGCCAAGAGCGTCGCCGGGGCGATCTGCGGCAAGGAGAGGCCGATCTCCGCCATCCCGTGGTTCTGGTCCGACCAGTACGACCTCAAGCTCCAGATCGCCGGCCTCAGCACCGGGTACGACGATGTCGTGCTGCGCGGCGACCCCGCGAGCGGCCGCGCGTTCGCCTGCTTCTACTTCGCCGACGGACGACTGATCGCCGCCGATTGCGTCA